>NZ_JABXEO010000044.1:0-67162 GCF_013372585.1 Myxococcus sp. AM010 | reverse complement strand
ACCTCCGCCCAAGCCGAAGCTGGCGCCCAGGCCCGCGCCGCCCGCCGCCGCGAAGGCGCCGCCGCCGGCCGCGCCCACCGTGGCCCCCGCGCCCATCGTCGTTCCCAAGGAAGTGCCGCTGGAGAAGCCGCCCGAGTCCGCGACGGAGACGGTGGCCGCCGCGCCCATCGCCGTGGGAGGCACCGGCGCGCTCGTTCCCGGCGGCGTGGTGGGCGGCGTCCCCGGCGGTGACACGCTCGCCGGCGGTGGCGGCCGTGTCGCGCCCATCAATCTTCCCGAGTCCGGAACGCCGCCGGAGCCCCTGTCCTCCAACCTCACGCCGGAATACCCCTCCGCGGCCCGCTCCAAGGGCCTGGAGGGCCTGGTCATCCTCAAGGGCGTGGTGGGCGTGGATGGCCGCGTCACCCAGCTGAGGGTGATGCGCGGCGACGAGCCCTTCGCCAGCGCGGCCCTGGCCGCGGCGAAGACGTGGCGCTTCAAGCCCGCCATCGTCGGCGGCCAGCCCACGGCGGTGTTCCGCATCTTCAAGGTTCCGTTCCGTCTCAAGTCGTAAGCCGAAAAGGCCTCACCCGCACCTGCCCCCCAGGAGCAACCCGTCATGAACTTCAATCTCAGGGACATCTACAACCACATGGGTGTGTTCGCGCTGGGCATCGCGTGGACCCTCATCCTCTTCGCCGTCGCGTCCCTCGCGGTGTTCTTCGAACGCCTCTTCGTCTTCTTCCGCTCGCGCGCCATCTCCAAGCGCTTCGCGTCCCGCGCCGGTCCGCTGCTCACCCAGCACCAGCACGAGGCGCTGGTGCAGGAGGCGGAGGCCACCCAGGGCAGCCACCTGGCCATGCTGCTGGGCGGCGGCATGAAGCACTTCCTCGCGAAGTCCCGCGCGCCGGCCGGCAAGCTGGGGCCGGTGGAGCTCACGCGCCGTGAGCTGGTGCGCATCAACGAGCGCGTCAGCGCGGACGTGCGCCGCGGCATGTCCGTGCTCGCCACCGTCGGCTCGGTGGCGCCCTTCGTCGGTCTGCTCGGCACGGTGGTGGGCATCATCGAGGCCTTCTCCGGCATCGCCAAGGAAGGCTCCGGCGGCCTGGGCGCGGTGTCCGCCGGTATCGCCGAGGCGCTCGTCGTCACGGCGCTGGGTCTGCTCGTCGCCATCCCCGCGGTGCTGATGTTCAACTTCCTCTCCACCCGCGCCGACTCGCTCCAGCTCTCCCTGGACGCCGCGCGGAGCGAGTTCATGGACTACCTGGAGGACCTGGGGCCGCAGAAGCCCGCCGTCACCAACGGCGCCGCGGTGGCCACGGGCCCGGAGCTGGCTGCTCGCAAGGAGTCCCGCGATGTCCACCCCGCGTAGGAGCCTGACGCCGGAGATGAACGTGACGCCCCTGGTGGACGTCGTGCTCGTCCTCCTCATCATCTTCATGGTCGTCACGCCCCAGATTGAGTCCGGCGCCGCGGTGGAGCTGCCCACCGCGACGAACCCGGACAAGGAGAACAAGGAGCTGACGCCCACCACGGTGAGCCTGTCCGCCACCGGGGCCTTCTACCTGGACCGCAAGGAGCTCCAGCGCGACGCGCTCATGGCCGAGCTGAAGGCCGTGCGCGCGAAGGACCCGGACTCGCCCGTGGTGCTCAAGGCCGACCGGGGCGTGCGCTACTCCGAGGTGCGCGGCCTCTTCAAGGCGATGCAGGAGCTGGGCTTCCCCGGCATCAACCTGCAGGTCGTCGACAAGCAGAAGAACTAGGAGCGCACGCCATGGCATTCGACCTCGGAGGAGGAAAGGGCGGCATCCGCCCGGCGATGAACGTGACGCCCCTGGTGGACGTGGTGCTCGTCCTCCTCATCATCTTCATGGTCGTCACCCCGCTGATGACGAAGCAGATGTGGATGACGGTGCCCGCCAAGGGTGATGACCCGGAGGCCGCTGCGCCTCCTCCCGATGCGAAGCCACCGGTGGTGCTCACGGTGGACAAGGCCGGCGTGCTGCGCATCAACCGGGAAGAAGTGCCCCGCGACCAGGTCTTGGCCCGGCTCCAGCGCATGCTCAACGCGCGCCCGGACAAGATTGTGTTCTTCGACGCCAGCGATGATGTGCCGTACGGCGCCGCCATGGACGTGCTGGACCTCGCGCGAGGCGGGGACATCACTGTCGGCGTGCTGCCGGACAAGCTCGCGGATTGATGCAGCGCCGCGGCGGACCGTGACACCGAGTTTGCGGTCCGCCGCCTGAATCGTCACAGCCCCTTCATCCAGATGCCATGCGTGTCGCGTTGTATGCGCGCACCTCGGTAAGGAGTTTCGTGTTGTCTCGCACCGCCCCCCTGCGCGCCTTCGTGGCCGCGCTTGTCATGACAGCTACGCCCGTGTTCGCACAGGCGCCCGGCGTTCCGGGCTCGGCTCCCGCTCCCGCGGTCGACCCCGTCACGCAACCTCTCCCCCAACCCGAGGAAACCCAACCGTCGCAGCCGAAGGACACCGCGACGCAGCCGTCTGGGATTGCCGCTCCCCCCACCGCGGCGGAGCCTTCCGCGCAGCAGCCGGGCACGGTGAGCGCGCCCGCAGCACAGCAGCCCGGCACCGAAGCCGACCCCACCGCGCAGCAGCCCGGCACCGAGGCCGCCCCCACCGCACAGCAGCCCGGCACCGAAGCCGACCCCACCGCGCAGCAACCCGCCGATGAGTCCATGGAGGGCATGAGCGACGAGGCGATGCTGGCCGAGTCCGCCGTCCCGCCCCGGGGCTTCACCGGCATCCACGGCCGCGTGACGGACGAAGCCAACGGCGAGGGCCTCATCGAGGCCACCGTGAAGGTCGTGACGGGCGCCCAGAAGCAGGTGCTCACCGACCTGGACGGCTTCTACCGGGTCGCGCTGCCGCCCGGGAAGTACGACCTGCGCGTCTTCTATGACGTGTACCAGGGCCGCCGCATCACCGGCGTCGTGGTGTCGAAGGGCAAGGCGACGAAGCTGGACATCGCGCTCGGCGCGGACGAAGGCGCGGTGCAGGAGGTCGTCGTCGAGGCCCGCGCGGACCGCCGGGCCGAGGGCGCGCTGCTCCAGGAGCGCAAGAAGGCCGCCGCCGTGTCGGACGCCATCAGCGCGCAGGAAATCGCGCGCACGCCGGACTCCAGCGCCTCCGACGCGGTGAAGCGCGTGGTGAGCGCCACCGTGGTGGACGGCCGCTACGTGCTGCTGCGCGGCCTGGGTGGCCGCTACAGCACCACGCTGCTCAACGGCGCGCTGCTGCCCAGCACCGAGCCGGATGAGCCCAGCGTCCCGCTGGACATCTTCCCCACCAGCCTGCTCGCCAACCTCAACGTGGTGAAGAGCTACACGCCGGACCTCCCCGGCACCTTCGGCGGCGGCACGCTGCTCATCGAGACCCACTCCTACCCGAGCGAGTTCGAGCTCAAGCCGCGCATCAGCCTGGCCGGCGACTCCGTGACGACGTTCCGCGAGCGCAACGCCCAGGCCCAGGGCGGCTTCTTCGAGGACCTGGGCTTCCCCAGCGGCAGCCGCCAGCTCCCCAACGCCATTCCGCGCGACAGCGGCCTGGGCATGTCGGGTGAGTCCGGCGACGTGCTGGAGCAGCAGTACCGCAGCTTCCCCAACATCTGGCAGGCGCGCCGCACCACCGCGCTGCCCAACATGGGCCTGGGCGTGTCCATGGGCGACACCCTGCGCTTCGGCAACAGCCGGCTGGGCTACCTGGCCAGCGCCAACTACGGACACCGCGACGGCGTGCAGGAGGGCAACTTCGCCCGTGTCGACCGCGACGAGACAGGCACGCTCAACGCCCGCGACGCGGCCCGCAGCACGCAGGGCTTCGAGACGGCCAGCCTCAGCGGCCTGGGCAGCGTCGGCTTCCAACTGGACCGCGACAACGAGCTGACCTGGTTCGGCCTCTACACCCGCGGCACCGACACCCGCACGTTCACCGCGCGCGGCAGCAACATCGTCCGCGGGGAGAGCTACGAGAGCACGCGCCTGCAGTTCGTCAGCCGGCAGCTCTTCTTCAACCAGCTCCGGGGCTTCCACCGCCTGGGGCTGCTGGGGGACGCGGAGCTGGATTGGCAGGCCAACCTGTCCCGCGTGGACCGCGACGAGCCCGACACCCGCGACACCCTCTACAGCGACAACCTCTCCGCGCCGTCGGGCACGCCCACCTTCCCCAACCAGCCCAACAGCGGCGAGCGCTTCTTCGCCGAGCTGGGCGAGACGTCCACGGGCGGCAGCCTCAACGTCACCGTCCCCCTCTCCGCCGTCCGGCTGAAGGTGGGGGGCCTCACCCAGGTGTCCTTCCGTGACTTCGGCGCGCGCCGCTTCCGCTACCTGCTGGGCAACACCCCGGTGGACCGCACGCTCCCCCCCGAGCAGCTCTTCGCCCCGGAGAACCTGGGCACCGGCATCCGCGTGCGTGAGAACACCCGGCCAGACGATGCCTATGACGCGTACCTGGGCATCTTCGCCGGCTATGCGTCCGCGGACGTCCAGCCGACGGACGCCCTCCGCCTGGTGGGCGGCCTGCGCGTGGAGTCCTCCATCCAGCAGCTCACGCTGAAGGACCCGTTCACCGGCGCCTCCGGCACGGAGAACCGCGCCGAGTACCTGAACCTGCTGCCGGCCTTCAACGCCATCTACGCGCTGACGCCCACCGTGAATGTGCGCGCCGGCTACAGCTACACGCTGGCGCGACCCACCTTCCGCGAGCTGGCGCCGTTCATCTACTTCGACTTCGTGCGCCGCCGGAACGTGTCCGGCAACCCGGACCTGCTCCAGACGCGCATCCACAACATCGACGCGCGCGTCGAGTGGTTCGCGGGTGAGAACGAGGTCCTGGCCGCCAGCGCCTACTACAAGCGCTTCCAGGACCCCATCGAGCGCGTCATCCGCAACCCCGAGTCGGGGGACCTCAGCTTCGAGAACGCCGCGGGTGCCAACACCTACGGCGTGGAGCTGGAGGCGCGCGCGTCGCTGGCCCGCCTCACCCAGACGCTGAAGGCCGTCCGCGTGGGCGCCAACCTCACGCTCATCCAGTCCGACGTGGACCTGGGTGACCCCAACGTGGTGGGCGCGCAGACGAACCGCAACCGCCCCCTCCAGGGCCAGTCCCCGTACGTCATCAACCTCAACGTCGGCTACTCGCGCCCCGAGAGCGGCACCGAGCTGACCGTCCTCTACAACGTGTCCGGCCGCCGCATCAGCGAAGTGGGCGTCCAGGGCCTGCCGGACATCTACGAGGTGCCCTTCCACCGCGTGGACATCTCGCTGACGCAGCAGCTCGGCGTGGCGCAGCTCAAGCTCACCGCGGCCAACCTCCTCGACTCGAGCGTCACCCTCCGCCAGGAGTCGGTGGACGTGCAGACGTACAAACCCGGCGTCGCCTTCAGCGCGTCCCTGGGCTGGTCCCTCTAACCACAGAAGGAAGCACACCCATGAAGCGCCTCTTTGCCTCCCTCCTGACGCTCTCCGCCCTCTCCCTGACGCCTGCCTGCGGCGACGACAACGACAACACGCCCGACCCCAACCCGCCGCCGACGGACACCACCGAGGACGTGTCCGCCAACATCACCCAGGACACCACCTGGAAGGCGGGCGTCACGTACACGCTGAAGAACTACGTCTTCGTGGAGAGCGGCACGCTCACCATCGAGCCGGGCGCCCGCATCCTGGGCGACCAGGGCAGCGCGCTCATCGTCACCCGCAACGCGAAGCTTCACGCGGTGGGCACGGCGCAGGCCCCCATCGTCTTCACCAGCTCGCGGCCCGAGGGCAGCCGCGAGCCCGGTAACTGGGGCGGCGTGGTGCTGCTCGGCAAGGGCCGCCTCAACGTGGCGGGCGGCGAGAACACGGTGGAGGGCTTCTTCGCCTCCGGCAACAACCCGCTGACCCGGTACGGCGGCGGCGCCACCCCGGACGACGCGCACGACTGCGGCACGCTGAGCTACGCGCGCATCGAGTTCGCCGGCTTCGAGCTGTCCGAGGACAACGAGCTCAACGGCCTCACCGTGGCCGGCTGCGGCTCGGACACCAACCTGGACTACATCCAGGTCCACATGGGCGCGGATGACGGCGTGGAGTTCTTCGGTGGCTCGGCCAACCTGTCGCACGCCGTCGTCACCCAGGCGGATGACGACTCGCTGGACTACGACCTGGGCTACAGCGGGAAAATCCAGTTCTTCATCGCGCAGCAGAACGCGGTGGTGGGCAACTTCGGCATCGAGGCCTCCGGCAACAAGAACGACAACGCGGCCACGCCGCGGTCCGCGCCGGAAATCTGGAACGCGACCTTCATCGGCTCGGGCCGTCCGGCGGGCACCACCCCCGCGCAGGCGGGCATGGTGTTCAACACCGGCGCGGGCGGGAAGCTGAACAACGTCATCATCGCGAACTTCGCCGACCTGGCGGTGGACGTGAGCGGCACGGCCTCCGCGGCCCTGTGGAACGCGGCCACGCCGGAGCTGTACCTGCGCAACACGTTCTTCTGGAACAACCGCGGCGACACCGCCTCCATCCCCGCGGCGCCGAACCCGACGGTGGACGCTGGCGGCAACGTCACCAACCCGGACTCGTCCAACTTCAACGAGCCGGAGAAGGTGCTGGCCTCCGGCCTGAACAACCGCGTGCAGGATCCGCAGCTCACCGACGCGCTCAACCTGACGGCGCCGAACTTCATGCCGGCGGCCGGCTCGCCCGCGCTCAACCCGGACTCCGCCGCCACGCCGCCGGAGGGCTTCGACACCTCCGCCCGCTTCGTGGGCGCGGTGGGCACCACCAACTGGCTGGCCGGCTGGACTGCCTTCCCGCAGGACTGACGTCCCCACGCTGAGCTGAGCCGGGCCCCTCCACGCGAGCGCGGGTGAGGGGCCCGGTCCCATGGCCCGGTCGAGTGCGGCGCGCGGAGGGGGGCTCCGGCGACGGCACCCGGCCGGGCCGTGGCCTTTGCAGCGCCCGGAGCCTCCTGGCGTCCCTGGGCCCACCGCCCCGCGCGGCCCGTCCTCGCGGGGTTGTCATCCCCGGCGGCTCCCCCAACGTTTCTCCGGTGGCGGGCCCGACTCCTGCCTGCCCAGGAGGAGCCGCCGCCATGCGTGACACGATTCAGCAGCCAGGAGCCCGCTCTCCCGCTGTGCCTCCACGCGGCGGAAGCCAGCGGCGGAGCCCATTTGGCCGCGACGGCCAGCGCACCTCGGAGGAGCGCCTCCCGCAGCTCGTCTCCGCGCTCGCGGGCGGCGCCCTGCTCACCCTGGGCCTCCGGCGCGGAAGGCTGGGCGGCGTGGCACTGGCACTGGCCGGTGGCGGCCTGCTCTTCCGCGGCACCCGGACCGAGCAGGAGCCCTACGTCCGCAGGCACGGCGTCGTCGTCCGGAAGCTCCGCCGACAACGCGGCCGGGACGCCACCGTCGAGCTGACGGTGCTCCAGCGCTCCATCACCATTCAAGGTACGCCGGAGGCGCTGCATCGCCGCTGGCTCGACGCGGAGACGCTCAGCCAGGTGATGGGACACTTCGCCGACGTCACGTCCTCCGGCGAGGGCCTGCAACACTGGAAGGTGCCGGGCGTGCTCGGCAGGGAGTTCGAATGGGACGCCCAGGTGGTGGAGGAGCGCCCCGGTGAGCTGCTGCGCTGGCAGGCCGTGGGGGACACGGCCCTGCCCAACGAAGGATGGGTGCGCTTCCGCCCCGCGCCGCGGGACTGGGGCACGGAGGTGACGCTCCGCTTCGTCTTCGACCCGCCGGGCGGCGTCTTGGGCGAAAAGGCCGTGCAACTGTTCGGCGCCGTGCCCGCCGCGCTCGCGCTCAAGGCCCTCAAGCGCTTCAAGAGCCTCGTCGAGTCAGGCGAGATTCCCACCACCCGACCCAACCCCGCCGCTCGCGAGGGCGGCTACGCCTCCTGAGGAACCTGCCCATGCGCGCACTCTGCTGGAACGGCATCAACGACCTGGGCGTGGAGACGGTGGGGGACCCTCGCATCGTCAACCCGCACGACGTCATCCTCCAGGTGAGGATGTCCACCACCTGCGGCTCCGACCTCCACTTCATCGACGGCGACATCCCGACGATGCGCAAGGGAGACGTCATCGGCCACGAGTTCATGGGCACCGTCGTGGAGAAGGGCCCCGCGGTGAAGAAGGTCCAGGTGGGAGACCGCGTCGTCGTCCCGTCCTTCATCTGCTGCGGCGGCTGCTGGTACTGCCAGCACGACCTCTGGTCCCTCTGCGACAACACCAACCCCAAGGGCGAATTGCAGGAGCCCCTGTTCGGCTACCAGACGGCCGGCATCTACGGGTACACCCACGCCTTCGGCGGCTACGCGGGCGCGCATGCGCAGTTCGTCCGCGTCCCTCACGCGGACAACGACTGCTTCCGAGTGCCCGAAGGCGTAACAGATGAACAAGCGCTGTTCCTCTCCGACGCCGTCCCCACCGGCTACATGGGCGCGGAGTTCTGCGACCTCCAACCCGGCCAGACGGTGGCCGTGTGGGGCTGCGGCGGCGTGGGGTTGATGGCGCAGAAGGCCGCGTTCCTCCTCGGCGCCGAGCGGGTGATTGGCATCGACCGCTTCCCCGAACGGCTGAAGCTGGCGCGGGAGAAGGTGGGCGCGGAGACCATCAGCTACGAGGAGGTCGACAGCGTCCAGGACGTGCTCAAGGAGCTCACCGGCGGCCGAGGCCCCGACGCCTGCATCGACGCGGTGGGCATGGAGGCGCACGGCACCGGCGTGGGCGCCGCGTATGAGCGCGCGAAGCAGGCGCTGCACCTGCAGACGGACCGGGGCCAGGCGCTGCGGCAGGCCATCCTCGCGTGCCGCAAGGGCGGCATCCTGTCCGTGCTGGGCGTCTACGGCTTCATGGACGCGTTCCCCATGGGCGCCATCATGAACAAGGGCCTCACGGTCCGCGCCGCCCAGCAGCACGGACAGAAGTACCTGCCGCGCCTGCTGGAGCACGTGGTGAAGGGCGAGCTGGACCCGTCCTTCCTCGCCACCCACCGGTTCTCCCTGGAGGACGCGCCGAAGGGGTACGAGCTCTTCAAGAAGAAGCAGGACGGCTGCGTCCGGGCGGTGTTCCTGCCCAACTGACGCGCCAGTCCTCGCGAGGCCGTCCGGTGGCCGCGACACACCGGGCGGCTTCGTTTATCCGCGGCCCGCTCAGGCCTCGGACAGCATGCCGTTGCCGGTGTGGTGCGCCGCCGCGGCGAGCGCCTCCGGCGTGGACCCGTCCGCGAACAGGGAGGCCCCCGCGGCGGCGCGGGCCTTGGGCGGACGGCCCCGGCGGCGGGGCGCGTTCTCATCGCTCCCCTGCGCCGCGCTCGCGGGGTCCGCCGCCGCGCCGTCAGCCCGGGCGCCCTTGCGCGCGGCACGCGGCAGGTGGATGCCGTCCAGGCGCGCGCTCAGCTCCACGTTCTCCTCGGAGAAGACCCGCGCGTACGCCAGCGCCCGCTGGCCCTTCTGGAGCAGCGCCTCCTGGCTCTCGTGCAGCGCCTGCCGCGCGGACTCCAGCGCCGCCTGCGCGCGCGCCACGGCCTCCGCCTGCTCCCGCACCTGTTCGGCCGCGGCGTCCAGCACCTCGCCGTTCATGTCCGGGAAGCGGACCTCCGCCAGCTCCGTGGTGAACAGCTCGAGCAGCGCACGCAGCGCCGGGGAAATGGGGTCGTTCTCGTTCGAGTCGAACATGCGCGGGCCTCCTGGCTCCTTGCGGGAAGGTGGCCCCTATCTGCCCAGATGTTCAGTGTCAGATCAAGAGGGTAGGCTAAAACAGCACCCCTACTGATCAATCCACGCGCACCAGCGCCGCCTGCTGCAAGCCGTCGTCCGCGCTCACCTCCACGGACAGGTAGTGCCGGCCCACCCCGTCGAACGTCTCCGGAATAGCGCCTCCGCCGCCGACGATGAAGGCGGGGATGCCCCCGTTGGTGAACGAATAATAGGAGTGGATGTGCCCGTAGAGCGTGAGGTCCACGCCCGCGCGCGCCAGCTTCCCCATCAGGCCCGCGGCCTCGCCCCGGTTGGCGAAGCCGCCGCCGCGCAGGCCCACCGGGTCCTGCGGAGGAACGTGCATGGCCACCACGTGCGTGCCGTCCCGCGAGGCCGCCAGCCACCCCTCCAGTTGCTCCTCCACGCCGGGGTCCAGCGTGCCGTTGCTGGAGTCCACCACCGAGAAGCGCACGCCCTTGAAGACGAAGCTCTGGCTGCCGCGCCCCACCAGCGCGTGGTACTCGGCCGCGTCGCGGGTGAACGTCTCGTGGTTGCCCAGAGTGGCGTACAGCGGGATGCGCGAGCCCGCCTCCAGCCGCTCCTGGAACTCCGTCAGCTCGTCGCGCGTGCCGGACTCCGTGAGGTCGCCCGCGAAGAGGATGAAGCGCGCCGCGTCGTCCCGCCGCATGCGCGCGTAGATGTCCCCCACGCGCGGCAGGGCCTCCTGCACGTCCGCCAGCACGAGGAAGCGGAAGGGCTCTGGCGATTCCGAGTCCGGCGGCGCCACGGACAGCCGCGCCGTCGTCCCCGCGCGCAGCGCCACGCGCCACACCTTCACCGTGGGCAGCGCCTGGGGAAGGGCCTCCTGCGCCAGCGGCGCGCCCCCCTCCTCCTGGGCCACCAGCACCGCGTCCGGCATCGCGTTGCGCACCGTCACCAGCCAGTCGGACGGCGCCTGTGCGCCCACGTCGATGCGGGCGGTGAAGGCCGGCGCGTTGCCCCACAGCACCAGCGAGCCCGGCGCCAATTCGCGCACCGTCGCCAGCCCGTCCGCCACCGACAGCGTCACCCCACCCTGCTGCGCCTGTCCCACCTTGGAATCCGCGACGGCGCGGTTCTCCGCGGGCCGCATGCCACAGCCCGACGACACCAGCGCCGCCAGCACGCCCGCCTTCACACCCACGCGCATCACCGCTCACCTCCCAAGGCATGAATCAATGACAGCCGGCCCACGAGCGCGCCACCTCCCTGCACCTCCGCGGCGACGCCCCAGTCATCCGTCAGCAGCGCCCGGCCCCGCAGGCCAAAGGCGCCCACGATTCCGCCGCCGCGCGAGCGGATGCCGCCCGCGAAGGAGTCCTTGCGGTGGTCGTAATAGAGCATCGCCTCGCCCCGGAAGGGCCCGCCCCGGCCCAGCCACACGCCGTAGCCGAAGGTGAAGAGCAGCTGCTCGTGCAGGTTCCCGTCGCTCACCGCGCCCGGGTACGTGATGGCCTCCGCCGACGTGCCCACGCTGACCTCCGCGAAGGAGCCCGCCATGGCCGGGCTGATGCGCGACATGGCCAGCCGGCCCCGCAGCGCCACCTCTCCGCTGATGAGCGCGAAGCCCTCGGTGGGGTAGCGGTGGAGCTGGCCAAAGGCCTCCACGTCCAGCGCGCTGCCATCCGTGCCCGCCAGCGAGCGCTCCGGCGCGCCCAGCAGCCGCCACGCCCCGCCCAGGCGCACCTGGGTGTTGCCCTCGGACGGGTCCACCCGCACGGCGCCCAGCAGGCGCAGCGAGTCGAAGCGGGCCTGCGCCCCCACCGTGAGGAAGTGGCGGTAGTCGAAGGCCGCGTCATTCACATACTGGTAGCCCACCTCCAGCTCCAGCGGCGGAAGCAGCGGCGGCGCCACGCCCGGGTCGAACGCCGGCGCCGTCACCGCATACAGATTGGCCAGCGCGGAGATGCCCAGCACGCTGAAGCCCGCCAGCGTCACCGCGTACAGCGGAGCAATGGTGCGCCGCGACGCGCCCGTCAGGGCGATGGGCACCCCGCCCAGCGCGATGAGCCCCAGGCCCGCGCCCTCCAACGCGAAGAGCCGCTTCGCCGTCTGGCCGTCCCCCGCCACCAGGGCCCCCAGCCCGTGGAAGAGCAACCCCGGCACCACCGCCACCGGCACCGCCAGCGGCTTGAAGTCGGGGCGCTCCGGGGGCACCTGCCCCAACGCCTGCTGGGAGGGGCCGACCCGCGCCTGGAGGGGCGCATCCACCGGGACCTCCGGGCCGCCATCTCCACCTCGGGCCAGGCCCGGCGTCGAGAACAGCAGCACTCCACTCAGACACACGGCGCCCCACCGCGAGCGAAGGGGGAGCTCGGACACCATCGGCGACGCCTCTTTCTCCGTGAGGGACCGGCCGCCCCCGCCCGCCGGCAAGCGCAGGCGAGTCCGCTAGATAACCGCGCCGGGGCCCCGCGCGGCAGGCGCCCTGCGTGAAGAACTGTGAAGCCTCACACCTCGGCAACCCTGAAAAACTTCGCACAGAGTGCAATCTGGAACCGAGATTTTCCCCGGAAGGAAGGTATGCTCCTCCCCCGTGGCGGAAAACAGCCCTCAGCAATTCGGTAAATACGTCCTCCTCTCGAAGATCGCCGCGGGAGGCATGGCTGTCACCTACCGCGCGCGGATGACGGGCGCGGCGGGCGTCACCAAGCCCTGCGTCATCAAGCAGATCCTCCCGCACTTCGTCGACGATGCGGACTTCGTCGAGATGTTCATCGGCGAGGCGCGCGTGGTGGCCAGCATGAGCCACAGCAACATCGCGCAGATCTTCGACTTCGGTGAGGTGGACGGGCAGTACTTCATCGCCATGGAGCTGGTGCAGGGCCAGCCCCTGTCCAAGGTGCTGCGCCGCGCCCAGCGGATGGGCATTGGCTTCTTGCCGGAGTCCCTGGCGCTCCATGTGGCCAGCAAGCTCTGTGACGGCCTGGACTACGCGCACCGCCACGTGGGCGACGACGGGCTGACGCTGGGCCTGGTGCACCGCGACGTGTCCCCGGACAACGTCCTCATCTCCTATGAGGGCGAGGTCAAGGTCATCGACTTCGGCATCGCCAAGGTGACGAGCGCGGTGGAGGCGAAGACGTCTCCTGGCACCCTCAAGGGCAAGTACCCGTACTTCTCCCCGGAGCAGGCGCAGGGCCGGCAGGACCTGGACGCGCGCACCGACGTGTACGCCGCGGGCGTCGTCCTCTACGAGATGGTGTGCGGCAAGCGCCCCTATGAAGGGGAGTTCGTCACCGTCCTGCCCCGCATCCTCGTGGGCGACCGCCTGCCGCCGTCCGCGCACAACCCCACCCTCAGCGAGGACGTGGAGACGGTCATCTCCCACGCCCTGGCGCTGGACCGCGAGGCGCGCTACCAGACGGCGAAGGACCTGAGCGAGTCGCTGGTGGAGCTGCTCTACCGCGACAACCCGCGCTTCACCCCCACCCTGCTGTCGCAGCTCATGGCGCACCTCTTCGCGGAGGAGCTGACCGCCGAGGGCCGCCGGGTGGAGGTGTCCCCCGTCTTCCAGGAGCAGCTCGCCGCCTGGCAGACGGGCGTCACGGAAGCAACCCAGGGCCGCGCGCGGCTCCCGTCCAGCAACGCCCAGCGGGGCTCCAGCCCCGGCGTGCGCAGCCGGCCCGGCAGCGACAGCGGCCGCCCTGGCAGCGACAGCGGCCGCCCTGGCAGCGACAGCGGCCGCCCTGGCAGCGACAGCGGCCGGCCCGGCAGCGACAGCGGACGCCCTGGCAGCGAAGCAGGCCGTCGCCCCGCGAGGAGCAACCCGGGGGTGCGCCGTCCCACGAGCAGCGGCATGCGGCGGGTGACCCAGTCCCAGCTGCCTCGCTCCGAGGGCGGCGCCCGCAGGACGTACACCGCCGAGCGCCCCGGCCCCCCCGTTCCGGAGCTGGGCGACGAGCCGAGCACCGACGCGGGCGAAGCGCCCCTCCCCACCCAGGCCACGCCGCACGACACCCCCATCGAAGTGCCCGCCGCCGAGGCCGAGGAGCCCACCACCCAGGCGCACCCGGTGGGGACCTGGAGTGGCAAGGGCTACCGCACCACCGTGGACGACGCCCGGGACGCGCTTGCGCGCGAAGAGGCCGCGCGCGTGGCGAAGGGGAAGGAGAAGGCGCGCATCGTGACGATGTCCGTCATCTATGCGGCCGCCGCGCTGCTCCTCGTCGGCGTGTTCTACAAGCTCGTCTTCGCGCGCGAGTCCACGTCCGACGACGCGTACGCCTCCACCACCACGCTGTGGCTCGCCTCCAAGCCCGCGGGCGCCACCGTGCGGCTCAACGACCAGGTGCTCAAGGGCGCCACGCCGCTGATGGTGGAGGTCAAGATTGGCGAGGCCAACACGCTGGCCCTGACGCTGCCCGGGCACCTGCCCTGGACGAAGCGCTTCACGCCCACGTCGAGCCTGGTGGAGCCGCTGACGGCGGAGCTGAAGCCCATCGCCGCGCCGCCACCGCCGCCGCCCGTCGAGGTGGCCGTGGCGGCGGCGCAGGAGGACGCGGGCGCCGCGCTGGTGGCGGACGCTCTGGAGGACGGTGGCGCGGGCGCCCCGGACGAGGACGCGGGCGCCGCGCTGGTGGCGGAGGCTGGCGGCGCCCCCCTGGAGGACGGTGGCGCTGGCGCCCCGGAGGAGGACGCGGGCGCGGCAACGGACGTAGCCGTCACCCAGGGCGGGGCCGAGGAGGAGGACACGCCGCAGCGGACGATGCAGGAGGTGGACTACCCCACGCGCGTGTTGGTGCTGCGCCCCCGGTACAACGCCGTCCCCCTACCCGAATACAACACCGCCAGCATCGAGCTGAACCCCGGCACGACCTACTCGGTGTGGACGCAGGGCAACGCGTCCATGGCCGAAGGCCGACGCACCGCCTCCGGCACGCTGGCCTACCTCATCGAGGGCGACGGGCCGGTGGACAGCAGCTTCGGCCTGCTCGGCACGTCGACGCGCACCATCAAGGGCGCCCGCAAGCTCCACGTCTTCGCGCTGGATGACGGCGGGCCGGACGACAACAGCGGCTCCATCCGCATCAACGTCCGCCAGTCCGCCTACGTGCCGCCGCGCTCATTCACCTTCGACGCGAAGGAGCACGCGGTGCAACTGAAGCCCGAGCACCAAATCGTGCTGCGCGGCCTCAACCCGCGCTCCACCTACCTGCTCACCGTGCGTGACGACTTCGCGGAGCTGCGCCCCGGTGCCAACGGCCGCGTCCGCCAGGTGCTGTGCATGGAGCGCGGGCCGGCGCCCGAATCCGTGCGCGCCACCCACCGCGTCCTCGAGACCGGCAAGCGCTACCAGGTGAAGAACACGGAGGACCTGCACTGCACCTTCCCCGACCTCCAGGTGAGCGACAACAAGGGTGCCTTCGAGGTGGACATCGTCGACGTGACGGCCATGAGCCGCAAGGAGCGCGCGGAGGCCCTGAGGGGCTCAGGCCGCTCGGAGCGGTAGCGGCGCGGAGGCCCGGCTCGACAAGGACGGGAAAGGCACGTGGGCGCGGGGCCTGGGGGGCACCGGGCCCACGCGTCTTTCCTCGGGACGGACTCAGATGTCCAGGTTCTGCACGTCCAGGGCGTTGCGCTCGATGAACTCGCGCCGCGGCTCCACCGCCTCGCCCATCAGCAGCGAGAAGATTTCGTCGCTCTCCACCGCGTCCTCCACCCGCACCTGGAGCAGCGTGCGCGTGGCCGGGTTCATCGTCGTGTCCCAGAGCTGCTCCGGGTTCATCTCACCCAGGCCCTTGTAGCGCTGCAGGCCCAGGCCGCGCTGCGCGTCCTTGCGGACGGCGGCGAGCACCTCCTGCACGGAGAAGACGGTGATTTCTCCCGCATCCACGCGGACCTTGTACGGCGGCTTGCCCAGCGCCACGAAGGCGTCGCGCAGCGCCGTCAGCTCCACGTACTCCGGCGACGACAGGAAGGCGTGGTCGAGCACCGTCTCCCGCATGGCGCCATTCACGTCGGTGTGGAACACCAGCTTCTTGGTGTGGTGCTCGGGGTCCTGCACCAGCTCGTGGCGCACGCGGCCCAGCACGTCCGGCATGCGGCGCTCGAAGGTGTCGTAGGCGGCCTTCACCACCGTCTCCAGGGCCGCCTCGTCCGTCAGTGTCTCCGCCGACAGCCGCGCGCCCTGCACCAGCGCGTCCACCACGCGCGCGTCCCGGCGCTTGGCCTGCTTCTCCAGGCGCTCCTCGTACGTAATCACCTTCTCCAGCAGCGCCTTCAGCTCCGCGCCGCCCAGCTCGCCCTCGGGCGTCAGCACCCGCGCGTGCTCGGAGGCAATCTTGAGCAGGTACTCGTTCAGCGCGGCCTCGTCCTTGACGTACTGGTCCTTCTTGTTGCGCGTGACTTTGTAGAGCGGCGGCTGCGCGATGTAGAGGTAGCCCTTCTGCAAGAGCTCCGGCATCTGCCGGAAGAAGAAGGTGAGCAGCAGCGTGCGGATGTGGCTGCCGTCCACGTCTGCGTCCGTCATCAGGATGATGCGGTGGTAGCGCGCCTTCTCCGGGTCGTAGTCCTCCGCGCCGATGCCCGTGCCCAGGGCCGTAATCAGCGTCACGATTTCGGCGCTGGTGAGCATCTTCTCGAAGCGGGCCTTCTCCACGTTGAGAATCTTGCCGCGCAGCGGAAGGATGGCCTGGTTGCGCCGGTCCCGGCCCTGCTTGGCGGAGCCACCTGCGGAGTCACCCTCCACGATGTAGAGCTCGCTCTCGTTCGGGTCGCGGCTCTGACAGTCCGCCAGCTTCCCGGGGAGCCCGCCGCCGTCCAGCACGCCCTTGCGGCGCACCGTCTCACGCGCCTTGCGCGCGGCCAGCCGCGCCCGGCAGGCGTCGCCAATCTTCGCCACGACCTTCTTGGCGACCATGGGCGTCTCTTCCAGGAAGGAGCCGAGCTGGTCGTTCACCATCTGCTCGACCAGGCCCTTCACCTCGCTGTTGCCCAGCTTCGTCTTCGTCTGCCCCTCGAACTGGGGGTTGGTCAGCTTGATGGAGATGACGGCGGACAGGCCCTCACGCGCGTCCTCGCCGGTGGGCGTCTCCTTGAGGTCCTTCCAGAGGCTGCCCTTCTCCGCGTAGCTGTTGAGCGTGCGCGTCAGCGCCGCCTTGAAGCCGGACAGGTGGCTGCCACCCTCGTGGGTGTTGATGTTGTTCGCGAAGGTGTAGATGCGCTCGTCGTAGCCGTCATTCCACTGCATCGCGATGTCGAGCGCGACGCCCTCGCGCTCCGTGCTGAAGGCGATGGGCTTGTCGTGGAGCGTCTGCTTCGACTTGTTGAGGTACTCCACGAACGAGGAGATGCCTCCGTCGAACTTGAAGTCGTGCTCCTTGTTCGTGCGCTCGTCGCGGACGGTGATGTGCAGTCCGGCGTTGAGGAAGGCCAGCTCGCGCAGCCGCTGGCTGAGCGTGTCGAAGCTGAACTCCACCAACTCCATCACCGTCGCGTCCGGCTTGAAGGCGATGTACGTGCCGCGCTTGTCGGTGGTGCCCACCTCGCGCGGCGGCGAGTCCGGGATGCCCTGCGCGTACGACTGCTCGTAGACCGTGCCGTTGCGCTGGACGCGGACCTTGAACCACTCCGAGAGGAAGTTGACGCAGGTGACGCCCACGCCGTGGAGGCCGCCGGAGACCTTGTACGCGCCGTTGCCGAACTTGCTGCCGGCGTGCAGCTCCGTGAGGACGACCTCCAGGGTGTCCTTGTTGGGGAACTTGGGGTGCGGGCCCACGGGGATGCCGCGCCCGTTGTCCTGCACGCTCAAGGAGCCATCCACGTGGATGACGACCTCGATGTCGGTGCAGTGCCCGGCCAGCGACTCGTCCACCGCGTTGTCGACGACCTCGTACACGAGCTTGTGGAGCCCGTAGGTCATCGTGTCGCCGATGTACATGCCGGGGCGCTTCCGGACCGCCTCGCGGCCCTCGAGCTTGGTGATGCTGTCCGTCCCATACTCCACGGGCGGCGGAGCAACCGCCGAGCCGGTAGCGGGGGTCTTTTCCATGTGAAGCTGTCCTTGGGAAAAGGAGCCTTGCAACAGGTCCGTGCGTACCACTTCAAGGCACGTCGAACAAGGTTAACGAGGACTCGCAAGGCTGCGTAAACATTCGTGAAATCCGCCTGGCCGCCTGCCTGGGAGGCGGCCCCCGGAGACGAGGTGTTCAGGCGTCGAAGCGGGGCGGCGGGAGGCGGTCCTCCAGCGCCGCGAACAGCTCGTCGAAAACAGCCTTGCGGGCGAAGAGATGCCGGGTGACGAGCACCCGCCCTTCCTCCTTGAGGAACAGGGCGAGCACGCTCCCCTTCCGGCCAATCCGGCGCACGTGGTCAATCTGCCCCCAGTGCAGGTCCAGCTCCTTCTTGCTGAAGGGCCGGGCCACGCGCACGCCCCGCGCGTCCACCGTGACGCCCCAGCCCGTGCGAGGCCGCAGGCGGTGGAAGGACACCAGGAACGTCAACATCAGCCCCGCGGACACGCCAGCGCGGGCCACGGCCTGGACACCCCCTGCGTCACGGGCCTCCGCCAGGGCCCAGGCGGTGAGGACGGCCAGCACGCAGGCCCCCACGAACAGGGCGATGCGGGTGGCGCGAGGGTCGAAGGCGTAGAAGCGCGGGCTGCTCATGAGTGCCCCCGCACCCTAATCCTCCCAGCGCGCGGGTGCGCGGTTTTGAGCGCCGCGTCTGTTCTCCGCCGGGCGGAGCGTGCCCTACGCTCCTGAGCCCCATGACGAATGCCGAGCTGTCCGCGCGCCTGCTGTCGAACGTCATCGCCTTCAAGCACCTTCAGCGGGAGCGGGGCACGCTGCGGCACCTGGGCCTGCCGGGCGTGGACGCCTTCTGCCTGCCGGAGCACCCGGAGCACGCGCGGGCCCAGCAGGCCTTCTTCCACGACGCGGGGGCGCTGCGCGACGCCCTTCCCGCCCTGACGGACTTCTACCGGCGCCTGGACCTGCCCGGCTGGCGCGTGGTGCTGCCGCCCGGAGACGCCGAGGCCCGGCGGGTGCTGGAGGCCGCCGGCTTCGGCCCCGACGCGGTCCGGATGGACGCCATGGGCCTGGCGCTGGGGGACGTGCCCGACGCCCCTCCGGACATCTCCCTGGAGGTCTCCGAGACGCAGGACGACATGGTCGCCATCAACAAGCGCACGTGGGGCCAGCTGGGGCGCCAGCTCGACGTCTGGCTGCGGCCGCCACGGCTGCCCGTGCACACGCTGGTCGCGAAGGCGGCGGGCGTTCCCCTCGCATGTGGCCTGGCCCGGGACGTGGGTGACACCGCGGGCATCTACATGGTGGCCACGGTGCCCGAGGCCCGGGGCCGGGGGCTGGCCGCGCAGGTGATGCGCGGGCTGCACCACCAGGCGCGCGCACGGGGGATGACGGCCGCGGTGCTCCAGGCGACGCCGGAGGCGAAGCCCCTGTACCAGCGCCTGGGCTACCGGGATTTGGGCGCGTGGGAGACCTGGGGCCGCCTGGGCCCTCCTGCCTGCTTCACATCGTCAGATGGCGGCTGACGGCTTCCAGGAGCGTGTCCACGTCCACGGGTTTACGCAGGTGGCCGCAAGCGCCAATCTCATCCGCGACCTGGCGCGCGTTCGCTGACGCGGAGAAGACGAGCACCGGGATGTCCCGCCAGGGGGGCACCTGACGCATGGCCCGCGCGAACGCGCCGCCGTCCATGACGGGCATCATCATGTCCAGCAGGACGAGCCCCGGCAGCTCCGTGGCCGCGCCCAGCACCTCCAAGGCATGTTTGCCATTGCTGGCCCCCAGCACCGTGTAGCCCGCGTCACGAAGCACCTCTTCCAGGGCCTCGCGAAGATCCGCGTCGTCATCCACCACCAGCAACGGCCGACTCACTCACGCCTCTCCTTCTCCAACGGCCCATCCAGGGGAGCGCGCGCCGTTGTCCCGAGCACAGTAACGGCCATCGCACTCCCCCGACGTCGCGAAAAACACGCTGCGCCCTCCCGAGCGCTGGCTGGTGAACGTCCGGGCATTGCCGAGCAGGTTTTCCAGGCCCCCACGGAGCAGACGAGCCCCCGCGCCATCATCTCCGGGGCAAGCCTACTTCCAGGACAGCTCGTACTCGCTGTCGAGCAGGCCGACCTGGCGGCCGTGGACCCGGACCTCGCGCGCGCCCACCGCCTCCAGCACGCCGTACAGCACGCCCTCGTGGTAGGCGGCGGGCATGAAGTCGCGCCGCATGATGAAGCGGGCGCTGGTCTCCCCCGTCCACAGCGGGTAGCGCTCACCGTAGGTCACCGCGGCGAGGTAGGCCTCTCCCAGCGACTGCAACAGCAGCCGCGGCTTGCCGCTGGCCGTGCGCATCAGCTCCCGCCCGAAGACGGACGCCACGAAGTCCACCGTGGCCTGCGTTCCCATGCGCCGCAGCACGCCCTCGAAGCCCTCCAGCTGCGGGGCGAGCAGCCGCGCCGCCGTGGACGACATCCGGAGGAACCGGGTGATGGGGTACATGTGGAGGAGGTTGATTTCCCAGATGCCGGCCACGCCCTTGCAGCGGGCCACGGCGCCTTCGCCTCCCAGGAAACCCACGACGTCCAGCGTGCCCTGGAAGAACATTCCACGCGCCATGTCGTCGTCAGTGGCCGCCAGACGCCGCAACTCCAGCTCCCAGGCCGCGCCACCACCCGCGCTCGATTCGTAACCCGCGTACATGCTCATCTCCCCGAGGGGCCCTTCCAGGGCGCCCGGGGAACACACCGCCACCTCACCTCGCGGATGTTTCCGGGCTCACAGGATTCCTCCCACTTCCGGGAAGCCAACAGTCGCATATTTTTCCGGTACTGTCGAATCAAACCCGGTTCGCCCCGCGGGCCGAGAGGACCATCCGCCAGCCAACGAATGGGGACGGATGGCCCCAGCCGGGCTCAGCCCGCAATCAGGGAGGCCTGGGCGGCGGCCACGGCGGCGCCGGGCTCCGAGCGGTGGCCGGCGGCGATGAGCGCGCGCTCCAAGGCGCCCACCGTGGCGAGGACGTCCGCGGGCCCCACGCGGTTCATGTGGCCCACGCGGAAGTAGCGCGTCTTCAGGTCCGGGTGGAGGCCACCGGCGACGACGACGCCCTGCCCCTTCACGCCGCCCACCAGGGCCGCGTCCACGCCGTCCGGGTAGTACACGGCGCTCAGCGTGTTGGCGGCGACGGCGTCGGAGGTGGGCAGCAGGCGCAGGCCCATGGCCTTCCACGCCGCGCGGAAGGCGCGCGCCATGCGCTGGTGCCGGGCGAAGCGGGCGTCCATGCCCTCGGCCAGAATCTGTCCCAGGCTCACGTCCAGCGCGGCGACGAGGTTCACCGGCGGGGTGGCGAAGTAGGCCGGCCTGCCCGCCTCGTAGGCCTCCATGATGGGCAGCCACTCCGCGAAGTCCGCGTAGACGCTGGCCACCGGCGCCTTGCGCTCGCGCCACGCCGCCATGGCTCGCGGGCCCACGGTGAGCAGCGCCAGGCCGGGAGGAACACCCACCGCCTTCTGGCTGGCCGTGAGGTACACGTCCGCCTCCCACGCGTCCTGGCGGAAGGGCTCCGCCGCGGTGGCGCACACGCCGTCCACCACCGACAGCACGCCGTGCTTGCGCGCGGCCCGCACCAGCGCCTCCGCGGGGGCGAGCACGCCGGTGGACGTGTCCACATGGGTGATGGACAGCACCTTGAAGCCGCCCTTCGACAGGTGCGTCTCCACCTCGTCCAGGGAGGGCACGTCTCCCGGCGCGGCGCGCACGTGCGTCACCTGGGCGCCGTGGCGCTCGAGAATCTTCGCCATCCGGTCGCTGAAATAGCCGGTGTTCACCACCAGGGCCGCGTCCCCGGGCTCCACCAGGTTGGCCACCGCCAGCTCCATGGCCAGCGTGCCGGAGCCGGACACCACGAAGGGCTGCGCGGAGGGCGCCAGGCACACCTCCCGAAGCCGCTTCAGGGCCCGGCCGAAGACGGCGATGAAGGCGGGGTCCGTGTGGCTGAGGGTGGGAGCGCCCAGCGCCTGGAGCACCTCGGGCTCGAACTCCACCGGCCCCGGAATCATCAGCAAGTCTCTCACGGCGTCACCGCTCCTCTCGCGCAGCCGGCGCGAGCAGAGGTGCCCGCGGCCCGGGCCGACTGTGGCGGTCCCCGGCCGCGCTGTCCACGCGCATGTGCTCCGACTCAGAGGCGGACGAGCAGCTCGCGGAGAATGGCGAAGCCCTGCCGGAAGTCCTCCAGGCGGGCCTGCTCGTTGGGGGCGTGGTAGTACTGCATGTCCCCAAAGCCCGTAATCTGCACGTCGCAGCCCTGGCGTTGCAGGTCCCTCACGAGCGGCAGCGAGCCGGTGAGCGAGAAGGGCGTGGCCGCCGCACCGCGCACCACCTGCATGGCCTCCTTCAGCGCGCGCAGGCCCTCCGAGTCCAGCCGGCAGGCGATGCCCTCCGTCCCCTCTCCCTGGAAGCGAAACGCCAGCTCACCGCGCTTGCCGCCCGCCGTGCGCGTGCGCGGGAAGTGCGCGGGGGCGTCGTCGCGCGCCAGCCGGGCGTCGAGCTCCGCCATGAAGTCCGTCACCGCCTTGCGCACCTCCGCCAAATCGTAGAAGGGCGTGAGGCGGAGGTCGCCGCGCAGGACGACGTCGGCGGGCACCTTCGTCTCCTTGGTGTTGGGTGCCTCCACCACGGTGGCCTTGAGGCTGGAGGACGACAGGAAGCCCCAGCGCTGCTCGTCCTCCGTGGGCGGGAAGCGCTCGTGGAAGAAGCGCGCCAGCTCCAGCGACGCGGCCATGCCCAGCTCCAGCGCGTTGACGCAGTTCTGCGGCATGCCGGAGTGGCCGCCCACGCCCGTCACCTTCAGCTCCCACAGCGACACGCCCGCGGTGCCCAGCGTGGGGCCGAAGTTGGCGCTGTCCAGCCAGTACACCGGCTGGCCGTCCAGCGGCTTGAGCAGCCCCTGCTCGGCCACGTAGTTGAGGCCCAGGCCCGGCAGCTCCGAGGACTCCTCGTTGGAGATGAGCACCACCTTCAGCGTGCGGCTGGGGCGCACCTTGCGCTCGGCCAGCTGGGCCAGCAGGTCCGTGAGCACGGCGACGTGTCCCAGGCAGTCGGTGACGCCGCGCCCGTAGAGCACGCCGCCGGGGCCTTGCCACAGCTCGAAGGGGCTGCGCTCCCAGCCCTCGGCCTGTTGGTCCGCCGGGACGACGTCGAAGTGCGCGCCGACGAAGCCGATGGCGCCCTCCCCTTCGCCCGGCACGGTGAGCACCAGGCAGGGACGCGACGCCTGGCCCGGGCCCGCCACGGACTCCGCCTGGATGAAGCCGCTCTCGATGTGCGGCGCCAGGGTGTCCAGCACCACCTGCGCGGCGAGCCGCTCCTCGGGCACCAGCCCCGCGCCAGGGTTGTTCTGCAGCTTCGGAGTCAGGGCGATGAGCCTCCGGAGCACTTCGAGGAAGCGGTCCTCACGCAGGGCAAGAGCTTTCATGAAACGGATTGGAGCCCAGGCGCGCGGTGGAAGTCACCGGAAACGAACAGGCGCCTCGGCCAGGACAGGCGCTGGCGTGGAGCGGTGGACGAAAGGGTCCGCGCAGCCTGGGTGACGCGGCGCTCCATGGCCGGCACTGGTGCGGCGCCGGGTCCGTCCGCATCTTGGAGGCACCATGCCAAAGACATCACCGCCGAGGCCGCCGCGCGCGCTGTTCATCCGGGACTGGGCGCCCGCGTCCCCCGAACCACGGCCCGAGAAGGAAGCGCAGGTGACCACGATGGCGGTGGGTGAGGAGACTGGCGACGGCGGTGAGCTCCAGCGCTGAGGACGCCCGTGACACGGACAGGCACGGTGGTGCTGCTGGGTGCGCGAGACGACGCCCACGTCCAGGAGGTGGCGCGCCGGCTTCGCGCCGAGGACATGGACACGGTGGTGGTGGACACGCGGGCCTTCCCCGAGCAGACGCGGCTGTCGCTCACCGAGTCGCTGGACGGCATCGTCGTGGACGGGCGTGAGGTAGGACGGCCAGCCGCCGTGTACCTGCGCGGCCTGCATGCGCACCCAATGGCCTTCGGGGTGGATGCCCAGGAAGCCATGGACGCGGACTGGCGCACCACGCTCACCGCGTTCCGCGAGAAGAGCGCACTGCTCCTGGGACTGCTGGGCCGCTGGGAGCGGCTGGGCGTGCCGCTCTACAACCCACCCTCCTCGGACGGGTGCATGCACAAGCCCGCGCAGCTCGCCGCGCTCCAGGCGGTGGGGCTTCCCGTGCCCCAGACGCTGTGGACGAATGACGCGGAGGCGGTGCGCCGCTTCGCCCGGAAAGGGCGCGTGGCCTACAAGCCCATCTCAGGCGGCGCGGCGACGCGGGAGTTGAGTGCAGCGGACCTCACGGACGAACGCCTCGCGGCGCTCGCCGCCGCGCCCGTCACCTTCCAGGAGCTGCTGCCGGGAGAGAGCCTGCGCGTGTACGTGCTGGACGGCGCCGTCATCGCGAGCCTGCGCATCGTCTCGTCGGCGCTGGACTTCCGACAGCACGAGGAGCTCATCGAGCAGGTGCCGCTGTCTCCCGAAGTGGCACGCGACTGCGTGAGGGCGTGCGAGGTGCTGGGCCTGCGCTGGACGGGGATGGACTTGAAGCGTGACGCGGACGGGGTGCCGCGCATCCTGGAGCTGAACTGCTCGGCGATGTTCCTGGGCTTCGACGCGCGAGGCGGCACGGACGTGGCGGGGCACCTGGCGCGCGCGCTGGCGCGGCACGCACGCGGCGGGTAGCTCAGCGGCGGCCGAGGAACTGCGGGTCGGACCAATCCCAGAGCCGCTCCGGGTGGTCGTCCACGTCGAGCGGGAGGCTGTTCCAGCGGTACACCGCGCGCGAGCTGGCGCCGTGGACATGGAGGACCAGGCTCAACACGGCCAGCACCGCGAAGGTGGCCGTCAGGCCGCGCCGGGCCTCGGGGCCCTTCCACTGGAGCGCGCGCACCACGGGGACGAGGAAGAAGACGAGGTAGGGGACCATGTCCGAGAAGAAGCGCGGGCCATACGAGTGCCCTGCCCACCAGTGCGGGAAGGTGGAGATGGCGACCCAGTGCAGCGCCACCACTGAGACCAGCGCGGCATGCAGCCGGGTGAAGGTCCGGGCGCGCACGTCCATCCACAGGCCCCACGCGCTCATGAGGAGCACGGGGGTGAACACGAGCAGCCCGCGCGCGGGGGACACGAGGTTGCCGGCCAGGGCCTCGGCCACGCGAGCGGCGGACAGCTCCAGGCGCTGCGGTTCGTAATAGGGCGCCAGCACGGAGCCGTAGTGGACCAGGTTCACCGTCACCCACGGGATGGCCACGGCGAGCGCGCCCGCGAAGAACCTCCAGGCCTGACGCGGATGGGTCCACAGCACGTAGAGCGACAGCACCAGCACGGAGAGGCTGTTGGTGGGCCGCATGACGTAGGCGAGGGCCAGGGCAACGCCCGCCCAGGTCAGGTGACGCGGGGCCTCGCGCGCGCGGACGAGGCAGAGGAGCACCCCGGTGAGGCACAGCAGCGAAGGGCCGTGCTGCCACAGGGCGCGGCTGGCGGTGGAGAGCAGCGGCGTGCAGAAGACGAAGACGGCGGCGAGCAGCAGCGCGCGTTGGCGGGACAGGTGCAGCGCGGCGCCCAGCACGAACATGACGACGCCAGCGAGCGCGGTCAGCGCGGAGGCGAAGAGGCGCTGCGGGCCATTCCACGCATCCAGGTCGACGCGGCCGGTGGCGTCGTAGATGTGACGCCAGTGCGCCAGGGGCTTCGCCAGGGCCGGATGCAGCTTGCCCACGGGCGTGGCGAGGCGCACGAAGCCATCCACCAGCACGACCATGGGCACCGCGGCCAGGGAGGGCCCCAAGGGGAAGTAGTTGTAGAGGTGGCCGTCACGCTCGTAGAGGCCGTGGCGGTAGGACTCGAAGGTGGGTGCGTATTCGTCCAGGTCGAGGTTCCCTTCACGCAGCAGTGACAGCGTGGTGGGGAGCGTCAGCTTGGAGTCGAAGGGCGTGTAGACGGGGAACGCCGCCAGCGCCGCGAAGAAGCCCACGAAGAGCAGCGCCCGCCCCGCCCAGAGGCGAGACGTGGAGCGCGCGGGCGCGGAAGCCACGGGAGTGGAGACGGCGGGTGAGCTCATCGCGACGGGGCAACCTCGCGCGCCCCGGCGGCGGCGCGTTGGAGGGCCGCCGTCTTAGTGCCTTGGGGACGCGAAAGCCAGGAGCAGGTTCAATGCCAGATGCGTGCATGGACAGCGGATGGACACACCGTACAGCAATCCCAGTATGCACGGGCCCCTACTACTATCTGCGCTGATGACCTGCCGCTGGAGGCGCAGCACATGAGGTTCTTCGAGGTTCTCGAGGATGAAGCCACCCGGCAAACGGGGCGTATCGACGGCGTGAGCCCCTGGTGCATCCCGAGCATCGACTGCACCCTCTGTGGCGGCTACGGCAGCCTCGGAGAGGCCTACCCCACCGTGGACCTTTCGCGTTTCGCACACCGTGCCCTGTTGGAAGAACCGCGGAGTGAACAAGCCTTGTCACTGGAGGCGTACCAGCAACTGTGCGAGCAACTGCGGCCATGGGTCCCCCGGGGTGCCCCCTTGGAGCCCGGCACACAATTGGGGCCTGTCGCCGGCAAGGCCAAGGGCCGTTTTGGAGACTTCTACTTCCAGACGCCCTGGGCTCCGTGGCTCCGAACCTCAGCCCTGGAGAAACTTCACGCGGCCGGCGTGAGGGGCCTGCATGGCGCGCCAGGAGAATTGGGCTACCGCGGCCAACCCGCGCCGCCCCTGCACTGCCTGGAGGTCCTCGTCCACGGAGCGTTGCACCCCATCAGCCACGCTCCGGACTGGCAGGCGCCCTGTCCTCGATGTGGCAGCCACCGGAACGGCTACCCACCCGAGTCCGCCGTGCTGGCCGCGAGCACGCTGCCCGCGGACATCGACCTCTTCCGCCTTCGCGACTTCAAGACGGTCATCGTCGCGAGCGAGCGCTTCGTCGAAGCCGTGAAGCAGCTTCGACTCAGCGACATCGCGTTCCGCGAGCTTTCCGTCCACCCAGACTAAGGGTGCGCCGCGGGCGCCTCTGGCGGCGGCTCCACGCCCTCCACCTTGCCCACCTGGTCCAGGTCCTGCCGGTTGCTCAAGGAGAAGCGCACCAGCGCGCGGAGGATGCGGTTGCGCTTCACGTTGCCGAGCACCTCCCGCAGGTCCTCGTACACCGTCGGGTCGCTGATGAGCCCGCCCACGGTGCCGTCTCCCTTCGCCACGGTCGCCGTAATCTGCTTCAGGTCCGCCGCCGCGCTGCCCAGGTCCGCGAACATGCCGCTCGCGTCGCCGTACACCAATTGGTGCACCGCGCCGTTGGGGCTCTTCTTCGCGTCCTCGATGAGCCCCGCGAGCTGCCCGGCCGCCGCCCCCAGCTCCGTCAGCGCCTTCGCGCCATCCTGGCCGTAGACGAGCGCGTGCGCCGTGCCGTCCCCCGTGCGCACCTCGCGCAGAATCCCCTCCAGCTCGCCCACCGCGCCATCCACCCGCGCCGCCGCGTTGGACGCGTTGGCCAGCAGGCCCCGCACCTCGCGCCCGGCCTGCTTGTCGTAGATGAGCGCGTGCAGCACGCCCTCGCCCTTCTCCACCTCTTCCAGCAGCGCCCGCAGCGCGGCCATGCCGCGCGTCACGTCACTGGCCATCTCCGGGTTGGCGTACGTGTCCACCGCCGCCCGCAGCGACTTGCTGATGGCCACCGAGTTCTCCATCACCTGCGACGCCCCGTTGAGCAGCGCGGACAAGTCACCGCTCGAGGACGACTTGAGCACCCCACCCGCCTCCACCGGCGGCGCCGTGGGGTTGCCCAGGGAGATGTCCACCGCCTTGTCGCCCAGCACCCCCATGCTGGACAGCTGCGCCACCGAGTCCTGCCGCACGCGGTCCGTGTAGCGTGACGACACCTGGAACTGGACCTCCAGCCGCGGGTCCTTCGGGTCGGGAGAGAAGACGATGCCCGTCACCCGCCCCACGTTGAGCCCCCCGAGCCAGACGGGAGACTCATCACTGAGGCCCTGCACGTTGGTGAAGTACGCGCGGTACGTCGTCTTGCGCTCGAACAGGCGCGACTGCTGGCCGATGACCATGACGACCACGCTGGCGACCGCCAGACCGATGGCGACGAACAGGCCCGCGCGCATCGCCAGGCGGCGCTCGGTTCCAACGGGAGAGAACAGGCTCATGGCGCGCCTCCAGGGAACAGCTCCACGCGGCGCGCGTCGAGGAAGGCACGCACCTCCGGGACGGTGGAGTGGAGCATCTCCCGCGGGTTGCCCACCTGCACGATTCTCCGATTGGCCAGCATGGCGATGCGGTCTCCCACGGTGAATGCGCTCACCATGTCGTGGGTCACGACGATGGAGGTGCAACCGAGCCGGGTCTTCATCGAGTTGATCAACACGTTGATGGACTGCGTGGTGACGGGGTCCAGGCCCGTGGTGGGCTCGTCCCAGAGGATGACCTCCGGCTCCGTGGCGATGGCCCGCGCCAACCCCACGCGCTTGCGCATGCCGCCCGACAAGTCGGAGGGCATCAGCCGCTCGGTGTCGGGCAGGTCCACCAGCGCCAGCTTCTCCGCCACGCGGGCGCGGACCTCGTCCGCCGGCATGTCCGGGAAGTGCTCGCGCAACGGGTACGCCACGTTCTCCCCGACGTTCAGTGAGTCGAAGAGCGCCGCGCCCTGGAACACCATGGCCACGTGCCGGCGCACCGGGATGAACTGCTCCTCCGTGAAGCGCGTCAGGTCGTGCCCCTGGAAGAGGATGCGCCCGGTGTCTGGCGACAGCAGCCCGATGAGGCACTTGAGCAGCACGCTCTTGCCCGTGCCCGAGCCGCCCATCACCACCAGCGTCTCGCCGGCGCGCACGTCCAGGTCCATGTCGTCATAGACGTGCTTGGCGCCGAACGCCTTGGTCAGGTGCTCGAAGTAGATGAGCTGCTCCCCCGGCCGGGGCGGCTGGAACGCGAACTCAGAAGCGGGCGAGGACGAGGAGCGCATGGCGCGTCACAGGTTCAGCGTGAGCTGGGTGATGAAGAAGTCGGCCAGGCACACGGAGACGGAGGTGGTCGCCACCGTCTGCGTGGTGGCGCGGCCCACGCCCTCCGTGCCGCCCTCCACGGTGAGCCCGCGGAAGCAGCCCACCAGGCCGATGATGAGCCCGAACACCGCGCCCTTGAACACGCCGGAGGCGAAGTCCGGCATCAGCACCGCGTCCAGCGCGCCCTGGAAGAAGAGGTTGAGCGTAATCGCGTACTGGAAGTTCACCACCAGCCCGCCCGCCACCAGCCCCACGACGTCCGCGAACACGGTGAGCACCGGCATCACAATCAGGCACGCCAGCACGCGAGGCACCACCAGCTTGCGCAGCGGGTCCGCGCCCAGCGCGCGGATGGCGTCCACCTGCTCCGTCACCGTCATGGCGCCCAGCTCCGCGGCGATGCCGCTGCCGATGCGCGCGCCCACGGTGAGCGCGGTGAGCACCGGCGCCAGCTCGCGGAACAGCGTGAGGATGACCACGCGCCCCACGGTGTACTGCACGCCGAAGCGCGACAGGAAGTAGCCGAACTGCAGCGAGATGACGAGCCCCGCGAACATCGCGGTGAGCAGGGCGATGGGCAGCGAGCGCACGCCCAGCGACTCCGTGTGGTACACGAGCCCGCGCCAGTCATACGGCGGACGCACCGCGCGGCTGAACACCTGCCCCGTCATCCGCGACAAGGCGCCCAGCGACTCCAGGCGCTCCTTCGCGCGGTCCATGAGGCTCGGGGGCCCGGAAGCCGCCGCGTCCACCTCGGGCTGCCGCGTCGTCATCCCTTGCGCTCCAATTCGAAGCCGGCCAGCAGCGCGTCGAAGTCCGCCATGCGCTCGTCGGCGAGCCCCGGCGGCGCCACGTAGGTGAAGTCGAACACGCAGTTGTCCTTCTTCAGCACCACCAACTCCAGTTGCACGGGCACGCCGTCCAGCTTCGCCAGGTAGCGGCTGCGCAGGGCCTCGCGTCCATCCATGGGGATGCGCTGTTCGGAGACTTCCCGCCTGTCCGTGAAGCCCGCCAGCAGGTGCCGCGTGAGCACCTGGAGCGACGGGTCATCATGTCCCTTGCATGTGGCGTTGACGGAGAGCGCACGGCCCGTACCCACCTCGGCGAAGGCGAGGTCGTTGTCCTCCAGCCGCACCTGCCGCCAGTACGCGGGCAGCTCGCCAATGCGGTAGCGCACGGCGGGCTTGGTGAGGACGGAATCCTCGAACGTCGTCCGGTGACAACCCGTCAGGGGCATGACCACCAGCACGCACAGCAACGTCATCCGCAGCATGGCACCGTTCTTCGTGGCTCTCTCCCGGCCCTGCGGCCGAGTCATGCGTCACAAGTGGCGCACCTGCAAGGAATTCCATGCCGCGTGGTAGGGGCCAAACGTCCACTGTCACACCTCTAAATCCCTCCTCGCGCGTCACATTCCCGCCACCCGCGGTGCGCCGGCCGGCCGTCGCGACACCAACCCGTCAGCGCGGGCGTCACTTCGCGGGCAGTGCCCAGCCACCACCCCCAACCCCAGCTTTGACCCGACGCACGCAAGCCGCCCGGCTCGGAGAGCAGCGCCGCGCGCGCGACACACGGACAAGGAGGACCCCATGGACGGCGGACTCGCGATATTCGGCCTCGGCCTCTTCCTGCTCGGAATCGCCAACCTGTACGTGCGGCACAGCTACTGGCTGGCCGTCCCCGTGCTGCTCCTTGCAGTGGTGTCCATGGGGCTGGCCTTCAGCGAGTCCAAGCGGCTGCGTGAGGTGTCGCTGGGCGTGGGCGTCGCGCTGCTGCTGCTCACCATCGTCGCGCTCGCCGTGGGCACGTCCTGGTGGCTGCCGCTGGCCACCTTCCTCTTCGCCGTGGCGTATGGCGTGCTCTGGGCGGAGTACCGCTTCCCCTTCTTCCAGCACGTGGCCCCAGGCGACGTCCCGCGCCATTCGGAGCGGCGCTTCCACGTCCACTGGCCCTGGCACCGCCGGCGCGTGACGCCGTGACTCAGGCGGCCGGCGGCGGCTCGGCGTCCGCGCGCACCGCCACCTGCCCGCCGTGCACGTCCAGCCAGAGCGTGTCGTCCGCCGCCGCGCCCCGCACCAGCGAGCCGTCCGTGGTGGTGAGCACCACCTGCGCGCCGCTCTGGGCCAGGTAGCCCATCAGGTAGGCGTTGCGCTCGGGGTCCAGCTCGCTCGACACGTCGTCCAGCAGCAACAGCGGCAGGAAGCCCATCGCGGCCTCCAGGTTCTCGATTTCGGCGATCTTCCAACCGAGCACCAGCGCCCGCTGCTGTCCCTGGCTCGCGTAGGCCCTCGCGCTGCGGGCCCCCAGCGTCACCGAGACGTCATCCGCGTGCGGCCCCACCGAGGTGAAGCCCCGCTCCATGTCCCGGCGCAGGCGCGCGGCGAGGCTCTCCCGCAGCATGGCCGCCAGCGCCGGCTCGTCCGCGGCGGCGAAGTCGCCCTCCAGATGCGCGGGCCGGTAGTGGTACACGGCCGGGTCCACCGTGCGGCCAATGGAGGCGAAGGTCGCCTGCGCCCTGGGCGCCAGCTCCGCCATCAGCGCGCGCCGCCGTGAATAGATGCGCGCGCCGGCCTTCGCCAGCGTCTCGTCGTAGGCCTCCAGGTACACCGCGTCCACGGTGTGCCCTTCGCGCAGCAGGCGGTTGCGGTTCTTCAAGGCCCGCGCGTACTCGCGGCTCTCGCGCAGGAAGGCGGGGAAGCGGTTGAACACCGCCCTGTCCAGGAAGCCGCGCCGCGAGTCTGGCCCGCCCTTCACCACCTCCAAATCATCCGGCGTGAAGGCCACCACGGACACGCCGCCGAAGTAGTCCTCCAGGCTGGAGGCCTTCTTCCCATCCACGAAGGCCTGCCGCGTGCCGCCGCCCACCTCCACGGCGATTTCACGCTCGGCGCCCTTGAGGAGGAAGCGGCCCGTCACCCGCGCGCCTTGCGCGCCCCAGCGCACCAGCTCCGACAGGCGCCCCGCGCGCAGGGGCTTGAGCGTGGCCAGGAAGTAGAGGGCCTCCAGCAGGTTCGTCTTGCCCTGCCCGTTCTGCCCCACCGCGATGGTGGCGTGGGCGCTGGGCGCGAGCTGGACCTGGGGGAGGTTCCGGAAGTCGTGGACGTGAAGCGCGAGGAGGCGCACGGCCCCCTCCGTATCACCTCTCCGCCCTCCGGCGGGGGACCTATCTGGCGGACCGCAGCGGCAGCTCCACCACGAAGGTGGCGCCCTCGCCGGGCCGGCTGTCCACCTGGATGGTGCCGCCCAGGGCCTCCACCAGCGTGCGCGTCACGTACAGCCCCAGGCCCATGCCGCCGTAGTTCCGCTCGGACACGGCGCGCTCGAACTTCTGGAAGATGCGCGCGTGGGCCTCCGGGTCGATGCCAATGCCCCCGTCCTTCACCCACAGCCGGGCGCCCGTCCCAACAGGCGCCACGTCGATGTGCACGGGCGCGCCCGCGCCGTACTTGAGCGCGTTGGACAGCAGGTTGGAGACCACCTGCTCCAGCCGCAGCCGGTCCCACGCCCCCTCGAGCCCTTCGGCCCGCGTGACGTGCAGCTCGCAGCCGGCGCGCGCCGCCTCCAGCTCGAAGCGCGCGGCCACCTCGCGCACGAGCGAGGGCAGGTCCACCGGCTCGACCCGGAGCTTCAGCCGGCCGGTGCTGATGCGCGACACGTCGAGCAGCCCGTCCACGAGCTCGGCCAGGCGTGTCACCTGCCGGCGCATGGCCTCCACCTCGCGCCCGTAACGCTGGGCCAGCGCGGACGCCGGGTCCGCGTGGATGGCGCGCGCGAAGGACTGGAGCCGCAGCCCCAGCGACGTCAGCGGCGTCTTGAGCTCGTGGCTGGCCACGGACAGGAACTCGTCACGGGCGCGCACGGCCTCCTTGAGGTGCTGCTCCACCGTCTTCAGGCGGGTGATGTCCAGGAAGGGAATCACCACCACGGACGGGTGGCCGTGCATGGCGGGCAGTATCTCCGACGAGATGCTGAGGGCGTAATGGCCCGCGGGCGTGTGCCACTGGACCTCCAGCCCGTCCAGCCGCTCGCCCCGGGCCGCGCGGGTGGAGGGGATTTCATCCACGCTCAGCCGCCGGCCCGCCAGGTCCGTGACGTGGAAGTGCTCGCCATACGCGGTGGCGGGCACGTCCTTGGGAATGTTCAGGCCGTAGAGCCGGTCCGCCGCGGCGTTGGAGAAGTTGAGGTCGCCGCTGGCCGGGTCCGCCATCACCACCGGCATGGGCATCAAATCCAGAACGGCCTCCAGCCACTTCTGCTGGCTCTCCACGGCCTGGCGCGCGAGCACCTGCTCGGTGACGTCGAAGGCGAAGGTCACCAGCCCGTCCACGAGCCCGCGCTCGTCGCGCAGGGGCTCGAAGATGATGTTCCAGAACTTCGTCTCGACGTGGCCCGCGCCCTCGTAGTCGATGGTGACGGGGTACTCCCGCGCGATGGCGCGCTCGCCCGTCTCCAGCACGCCCCGGTGGAGGCTCAGCAGCTCCGGGGACAAATCCGGAATAGCCTCCTCCTGGGTGCGCCCGTTGAGCTCGCGTCCGCCCATGAGCTTCTGGAGCAGCGGGTTGGCGAACTCGTAGCGTAGCTCGTGGCCGCGCAGCACGTTGATGGCCACGGGGGCCTGGGTGAAGACCTGGAGCAGGTTGCGCCGCTCCACCTGCGCCGCCTCGCGGGCCGCCAGCTCCGCCGTCATGTCCTGGTAGGCCACTGCGATGTGCGTGACGCCGCCGCTGGAGGCGACCAGGGGGAAGCAGGTGCACGAGATGGCGATGCGCCGCGCCTCGGCGGGGGCGCGGATGTGCTCCAGCTCCTTCACGTCGTACCAGAACACCGGCGTCTGGACGCGCTCGCCCGACACGGCCCGCTGGAGCAGCTTCGCGTAGCCCAGCCGCGCGAGCAGCTCGTCCTTGAAGAGGCTGTACTCGGGCGGCGGCGCCGCGCCGAACATCGCCAGGAAGGCGGGGTTGGTGAGCAGGCAGTGACCGTCCGAGGTGAAGACGGCGTAGGGCACCGGCGAATGGGTGAACAAGCCTTCGAGCAGCGCGAGCGAGTCAGGCACCTCGGCGAGCTGCTCGCGCAAGGAGCGGGGCTCCGTCGCCGAGGGCCCGCTGCGCATGTCCTGACTCCAGTGCTGGCCCGTTCGCGTCGCCACGGGCCCAGGGCCTAGCAGAGCCACCCGGGGGCTGCCCAGTCTCCACCGTGTCCGTCCGCCTGCCCACCGCTGCCCCCTGGCACGCACATTGTGATGGTGCACCGGGGAGCCCATGCCAGGATGCACGCACCATGGCGGACTCCCTCAAGACCTTCTTTGACGCGCGGCTCGTCGAACGCCTCGCCGCGTCACTCCACGCCGCGGCGCCGACCTTCCCTCGCGCGGCCTTCATCCGGGAGGCGGCGAAGGGCCTGGATGGCCATGAGCTGATGGACCGGGCGCGTCATATCGCTGGCGCGCTGCACCGTGCGCTGCCCAGCGACTACCCGGAGGCCGTGGAGGTGCTGCTGCGCTCGCTCGGCCCCCGGACGGAGGCCACGGAGGGCGGGGCCATGGCCTCCTTCTTCTACCTGCCCCACACGATGTACGTGGCGGAGCACGGCCTGGCGCACTTCGAGCCGTCCATGCGCGCGCAGCACGCGCTCACCCAGCGCTTCACCGCGGAGTTCTCCATCCGGCCCTACCTGGAGCGGCACACCGCCCGGACGTTGGCCCGGCTGCGTGAGTGGACGGAAGATTCGAGCGAGCATGTCCGGCGGCTCGTGTCGGAGGGCACGCGCACGCGCCTGCCGTGGGCCTCGCGGCTGCGCGAGTTCCAGAAGGACCCCTCGCCCGTGCTCGCGCTGCTGGAGCGGCTGAAAGACGACCCGGCGCTGTACGTGCGCCGCTCGGTGGCCAACAACCTGAACGACATCGGCAAGGACCACCCCGGCCTGCTGGTGCAGGTGGCGACGGCGTGGATGAAGGACGCCACGCCGGAGCGGGAGTGGTTGGTGCGTCATGCGCTGCGCTCGTCCATCAAGCGCGGCGAGCCGGCGGCGCTGGCGGTGGTGGGCGCGCGGCCTCCGTCGGGCATCGAGGCCCGGGTGACGAAGCTGCCCCGCCGCGCGGCCCTGGGTGACACGGTGGAGGTCCACTTCGAGGTGGCCAATCGCTCGAAGCAGCCACAGACGCTGGTGGTGGACCTGGCCGTGCATTTCCAGAAGGCGAACGGCGAGGCGCGGCCCAAGGTGTTCAAGGTGCGTGAGCTGCTGCTCGGCCCGGGACAGGCGGAGACGGTGAGCAAGCGCGTCTCCTTCGCGCAGCTCACCACGCGCAAGCACTACGCAGGACCGCACCGCTTCGAGGCCCTGGTGAATGGACAGGGCTTGCCGCTGGGCGTGGTTCAGGTCAGCGGGTAGGAAGCTCCTGGCAGGCGATTCCCTCCAGTCCGAGGCGCCTCACCGCATCCACGAACCGCTCGGTCCCGATGAGCATCGTCGCGAAGTTCGCGAGCCGGAACACGTCTACGTCCGCCGGGAGCGAAGCCGCGGCAAGGATGGGTTCGTCGGGTCGAGCAAAGGCGCGCCGCCCACAAATCGGACAGGGCGGAGGTCCATCGGATGGAATGCACTCCGGATGCAGCAGACCGCGTGGCCCCAGCTGAAGGTCCAGCAACTCTAGCGGTTCCTTCTTGCGGAATCTCAGTTCCGTCCGGCCACCGAGCAGTCCGCGAACACCTTCAACTCGCAGCCGCTCCACCGCATCGCGACGCACGAGCAAGAGCGCGGTTCCCTCCCAGGTGAATGGACCGAATTCGCCAGACGCCGTGCCCACCAATGGGCCGAAGGCCGCGCCAGGTGGTAGTTCCACGTCCCGGGGAGCGAAGGGGCGCACCCGTTCGCGAAGGCGAGAGAACTCCGTAAACGACTCAGGTCGGGCCTTCTCGAATTCGACATGCTCCGGCAGGTGCGACAGGTCCACGAGCGGATAGTGGTTCCCCCAGGAGCTCCAGGTCGTGCCGCAGGTCGAGCACTTCACGCCGGGGAGACTCCACTTATGCGCGGCGTTGAAGCTGCTACTGAAGGCGGCCGTCGCCGCTTCGTCTTCGTGCAGCCAGAAGAATCGGGTCATCGCTTTCCGCCGCGCGCTCCCCTCTCGCTAGACAATGACCCAAGCCAGGATGGGTGCGCATGCCGGCGACCCTATCCTGCCTGGAGCGGCTCCTCAGCGACCGTGTCCTCTCCACTTCAGACAACGCGGACCTCTCACCGTGGCCCGAAAATCTTCACCAGCTTGTTGTAGACGCCCATCACCAGCAGGGGCGCCACCCACTGGCCAATGAAGCGACTGGGGCGCGAGCGGCCCGTCACTTCCAGGATGAAGGACGAGGCCATCGCGGCGAGGCTCGCCACCAGGAACACGTGTGAGGGCACCTTCGCCGTCTGCTGCTCAATCAACCGTGTCAGTGACGGCTCGGCGTGCTCGGCCCGCACCACTGGGGGCACGTCCCTGTAGTCCTGCTCCGACGCCCGGCTCGCCGGGTTGACGTCCGTCTCCATGCTCCCTCCCAGGGCGGGCAGGCAGGCCCGCCGCATGCAGCGCTCTTCCGCCAGGCGGCGCCATGCAGCCCGGTGGAGAGGTCCCCATCATGGTGTGACCGATGGAGGAAAAGGGCGAGATGGCGAACGAGTCCATGCACACAGACGCCGGCCAGTCAGGCGACCTTCAGCTCCCTGAAGAGGGCGCGGGCCCCCTGCTCCAGCGTGACTACTGGGCGGTCATCCAGCGCTGCCGGGTCTCCCCCGAGGAGATCATGCGCTGGGTGGCCGTGCGCTTCGCCGAGTTCGCGCCCGCCGAGCTCTGCGTCTTCGAGCGCAAACAACAGGAGCGCGAAGGCCAGCCGCTGGCGCTGAACGAAGAGCTGACGGTGAAGATTCAGGGCGCGGGCACCTTCGCCGTGCGCGTCATCCACCAGGACGCCCAGAGCTTCACGCTCGGCACGCTCCACGGGCACCCGGAGGCGGGCCGCATCACCTTCGGCGCTTACCGGAACGCGCGCGGCGATGTCATCTTCCACATCCGCAGCCGGGCGCGCTCCGGCTCGACGCTCCACTACCTCGGCTTCGTCACCGCCGGAGACGCCATGCAGACCAACACCTGGACCGAGTTCGTCCTGCGCGCCGCGCTGACGGCCGGCACCGGAGTGCATGGCGTCATTCACGCGGACACCACCGAGCTGGAGGACGAACCGCCCGGCGGCGACACCGTCCACGGGCCCACCTTCGTGGCGCGAGGAGACGGAAGACAATGATTGAGTGGCGCTGGTTCTCCGGCTGGACGGAAGCGGAAATGGTGCCCCGGCTGGCGCGGGCTCGCACGCTGGAGCGCAACTTCCCGGAGGTCTCCGGGGAGATGACGCTGCAGGGCGGGTGGAGCCAGGTCCGCTCGGAGAGCGTGCTCGGCCGCGAGCCACCAGGGCGCCCTGTCCCGGGCGGCCTCTTCGAGCGCGCCCAGCAGGTGCTGGAGACCTTCGACTTCTCCGACCCGCGCATCGTCGCCTGGCACTTCTCCGACGAGGAGCCGATGCAGGGCCGCACGGTGCTGCTGGAGCTGCGCTCGCTGGGCCAGCAGCTGCGCTACCTGTGCGGCGTGCGGGTGGGCGGCGCGCGCGAGGAGCATGGCGAGGTGTGCAGCATCTTCGGCTTCAGCTTCGAGACGCTCCAGGGCCACATCGAGGCCGGGCGCGAGTGGTTCCTGCTCAAGAAGGACCACGCGAGCGGCGAGGTACGCTTCCACATCGAGGCGGCCTGGCGTCCCGGCCAGTTCCCCAACTGGTGGAGCCGGCTGGGCTTCACCCTGGTGGCCCCGCGCTACCAGCGCGCGTGGCACCGGCTGACACACGTGCGGGTGCGCGAGCTGGCGCTGAAGCACCCGGAGCTCGTCGGCCAGCACGCGAGCCACGGCCAGTTGGCGCACTCCGGCCATGCGCTGGGGACGGCCCCGGTGCAGTTCTTCGCGCAGCGGGCGCCAGGACGGCGAGAAACGCAGTTGGAGGAGGAGATAGAGGCCATGAATCGAGGACACGGGTTGAGGGCCCTGGGATTGGGCGTGCTGGCGGGGATGCGGAGCATGAGCGCGCCGACGCTGGCGAGCCGCTGGCTGATGAAGACGCAGCCTGACAGCGCGGACCGGCTCACCCGGGCCCTGGCGCATCGCTGGACGCCGCGCGTGCTGGGGCTGCTCGCCGTGGGTGAGCTCATCGCGGACAAGCTGCCGATGACCCCCGCGCGCATTACCGCCGTGCCGTTGACGGGCCGGATGTTGTCGGGCGCCCTGGCCGCGGCCTCGGTGACGACGGAGCATCGGCGCGGCATGCGGCTCGCCGCGGCGGCCCTGGGCGCCGTGGCAGCGCTGGCGTCGAGCTGGGCCTGCTATTCGCTGCGGCGCGCCGCGACGAAGAAGCTGGGCGTGCCGGACGTGGCCGTGGCCCTGACGGAGGACGCCCTCCTCGCGGGCCTGGCCTCGCGGCTGCTGCCCATCCGCGAGCATCAGGCCACGCTGTCACCCGCGTGACGGCCCCGCGCGGGCCACGGACGCCAACGTCAGCGAGCTCCACGCGGCCAATACCGGCCGCGGCCCAGGGATGTCGCCAAAAGTTCCCGAATGCAGGACGCGGAGCGACGTCCTCACCGCCCGCGCCACGCCGCCGCGCGGGCCGCGTGCACCAGCGCGGGCAGGTCCTTCACGGCCGAGCCCGCGTCGGCCCCGGCCTCCGCCGTGGGCACGCGCGCCCGCTCGGGCGAGAACAGACGCGCGGGTGTCTGGCCCTGGCCACGCAGGAGGATGAACAGCCGCAGCGCGTCCCGCAGCCGCTCCACGTCCTCGCCCTGCTCGCCTCGAGCCCGCTGCGCCGCGTTCCACAGCCGCGCCCACGCGGTCTCCTCGTTCCAGGCGTCCACGGGACGTTCGCGGGACAGCAAGGCCAACTGCGCGGCCAGTTCGAAGAGCCCCGCGCGCCCCTCGCCGAAAGCCTCGCAGGCCGAAAGCCGCACCTCCTCGGCCACATCCACGCCCGCGCCGCCCGACTCCTCTGGACGGCTGGCGCTCGCGTGCCCCACGGGCCAGCCCATCCGCGAATCGTCGCCCCTGCGCCCCCCCGTGGGTGGCTGCGGGCCAGGCGCCGCGGACGGCCCAGGCCCGCCAGTCCGCGGCTCCGCGCCGCGCCCCTCGCGCGCAGCCAGCCACACCAGCAGCGACGGCACCTCGGCGTCCGTGGGCACCACCGGCGCCAGCCGCTCCGCCAGCACGCCGCGCAGCCGCGCCCAGGCCACGCCCCGCCAGAAGGCCGCGTGCAGCAGCAGCTCCGGCCCGCTGCGCGGCACCCGCCGCGGCGCCCGCGAAACCCGGGCCAGCAGGAAGCGCTTCACCTGCCCGCGCGTATCGAAGTGCGCCAGCCGCTGCCACAGCGCCGCCAGCGAGACCTCCGCCAGCGGCAGGGCCCGCTGGAGCGCCTCCGCCTCCTCCACCGTGAAGGGCAGCCCCCCGTCCGGCGCGGGCCGCTTGAAGACGTGCTCGAACACCTCCGCGGCGGCGCACGCGGCGCGCAGCTCCGGCAGGTTGCGCGGCAGCAGCTCCACCGCCCGCGCCCAGCTGTGCCGCCCCAGGAGCGGCCCCGCCTCCAGCACCGTCTCTTCCAGCTTCAGCAGCGCCTCGCCCAGCGTCGCGGGCCGCCCTTGCGCGGGCAGCCGCTTGAAGGCCACGCGTTGCACGCCCTCCCGCAGGCGCTCCACCTCGCGCATCAGCTTCATGGGCGCGGCGCTCGCCGGCCACCCCTCCGCGGCGGCGCGGCGCTTCAGCGCGGCCAGGGTGGCGTCCACCTCCGGCTGCGCGCGCGCCACCTCCAGCAGCAGCTCGAACTGCGAGCGCACCCGCTCCTTCCAGAAGAAGGACGCCAGCATGCCGCGCAGGGCGCGATAGCGCAGCCGCGTGGCCTCCAGGAGGTCCGCGCGGTCTTCCAGCCGGGCGCGCAGGTGGTCCGGGTGCGTGGCCATGCCCTCACCATAGGAAGGCGCCGGCCGGGTGTCAGGCCCCCACGGGGCCCAACGCGTCACGAGTGAACGGAGCGGGCCCCCTCAAGGGCCCCTGGCCGACTCACACGCGCATGGGCATGACGACGGCGGTGAAGCTCCGGTCGCCAGGGGCGTGGAGCACGCCCGGGCTGTGCTCGTCACCCAGCTCGAAGGAGACCTCGTCCGTCTCGGTGACGGCGAGCACATCCATCAGGTAGCGCGCGTTGAAGCCGATGGTGATGCTGTTGCCGCGGTAGGCCAGCTCCAGCACGTCCTTGGCCTCGCCCAGGTCCGGGTTGCTCGCGGTGATGATGAGCTGGTTCTCCTCCAGGCCGATGCGGACCGCGTTGCTCTTGTCCGCCGACAGCAGGGCGATGCGCTTGAGGCTCTCCAGCAGGCGCACCTTGGGCACCAGGACGACCTTCTCCCCTTCCTTGGGGATGACGCGCTGGTACTCCGGGAACTGGCCGTCGATGAGGCGCATCACCATGGTGAGGCCCGGCTTCTTGAACAGCGCCGAGTTCTCCGCGAAGCCCAGGTGGCACTCCGCGTCCGGCGCCTCGTCCAGCAGGCGCTTGAGCTCCATCAGGCCCTTGCGGGGGATGATGACGCCGCTCTTGAGCTTGAAGTCACCCGGCAGCTCGCGCTCCACCAGCGCCAGCCGGTGGCCGTCGGTGGCCACCATGCGGACCTTCCCGGTGGCCTGGGGCTCGAAGAAGACGCCGTTGAGGATGTAGCGCGTCTCGTCGCTGGAGATGGCGAACTGCGTCTTCTTGATCATCTCCAGCAGCGTGTTGCCCCCCACCTGCACCAGGGGCGCGTTCTCTTCCTTCGGCAGCTTGGGGTACTCCTCGGCCGCCATGCCCACGATTTTGAAGTGGGCCGAGCCGCTGGAGATGTCCACGTAGTTGTTGGCCAGCTTCTTCAGCGTGACCTGCGCGTCCGGGAGGTTCTGGACGATGTCGAAGACGTACTTGGCGCTCAGCGTGACGGCGCCCGTCTTGAGGACCTCGGCCGGGTGCTCGGACACCACGCCGATGTCCAGGTCGAACGCGGTGACGGTGATGCCGCCCTTGTTCGCGGTGACGAGCACGTTCGCCAGGATGGGCATCGTCGTCTTGCGCTCCACGATGCCCTGGGCGCGGTAGAGGGCCTTCTTCAGCTCGTCGGCGGCGATGCGGAATTCCATCGGAGGGCGTCCTTACGGGTCTCGGCCGCGAAGGCCGATCTACGAGGCCGGATGTAGCCCCTGCACTCCAGTCCGTCAACGAACCCGGAGCGACGCTGGAGCATCCATGTCCGCCTGCAACTGACCGCCAGTCATCAATTCGCGAGACAGACTGGCTCCTGGCGGCGAGCCGGAGCACACTGGCGCCCCTTTCCTCCTCTGGAGCCCGTCATGAACAGCCGCTCGCTGGTGCTCGCCGCCCTTGTCCTTGGCTTCGTCTCCGGATGTAACAAGCCGCCCGCCGCGACGTCCTCGCCAGCGGCGAGCGAGAAGGCCCCCCCCTCCAGCGAGAACGGAACGCCCCCCATGAACTCACCGACCCGCGATGACTCCCCGCCCAAGCAGGGTGAGAGCACTGTCTACATCGTCAAGGACAGCGGCGTGCGCTGCTTCGCCCCGCCCTGCCCCACCTACAACGCCTTCCCGGTGGACACGCCGGACGCGGAGCCCATCCCCGTGCACGAGCTGGAGCTGTCAGCGGTGACGAAGGGCTCGGACGCGCAGACGGAGGCGTTGATCCGCAAGACGCTGGACGGCACGGGGCTCAAGGTCCAGGGCACCCTGGAGACGCGGCCCAACGCGGGCCCGGCGGGCGCTGCCACGGTCCTGCGCGCCAGCAAGGTCGAAAACTGAAACCACCCTTCCGGGCGGGCCTCAGATGTGGAGGCCCACCTGGATGCCGGGCCAGTGCTGGAGGCGTTGATCCGGCTCCGGATGGTTCTCCCGGAAGGAGAACCGGGTGATGGCGTCGAAGTCCGACTCGCCCCAGGAGAACCACGCGTTGTACGTGGGCCCGGCGAACACGGCCAGACGCGACAGGAACTGGAAGCCCAGCATCAACCGGGCCTGCCCCAGCACGTTGCCACCGTCACCCTCCAGCGGGTTGCGCACCGGCTGGACGGCGCCGCCCGTCACGTCCAGGTCCACCCAGAGCCGCTGGGACAGCGTCATGTGCCCGCCCACGCCCGCCGCGAAGCTGAAGCGCGCGTCGCGGCCCGGCTCCAGGCCCGCCATCAGCGTGAAGTAGACAGCGCCGCCGCCCAGCTTCACGCCCATGTTGGAGACCTGGATGTCGCTCACCCAGAACTCCATGTGCGTGGACCCCCGGCGCAGCCCCCGTGAGGCCGGCTCGGGGACGTCCTCGCCCACCTGTTGGGCGAAGGCGCCCCGCTCGCCCATCAGTGAAAGGCGGGGGGCGTACCGGGAATTGGCGGCGGCTGTCCCCGCCCACAGCCCGAATGCGAGGAGCGCAAAGGATTTCATCACTCCTGCTTTTCCAGCGTGAGGGAGGCCTGCGTCAAGTTCCCGGGCAAGGACAGCGGTGCCGAGGAAGCGTCGGGATTTCCAGACAACGCCTCCGCGGCGGCCAGCACCACCTCGACGTCGAAGGGCGCGTCGGACGAAACGAAGAAGAAGCGCTCGAAGCCCGGGGCGTCATCCAGCTCGTAGGCGCGCGGCAGCACCTGTGTTCCCGACGGAACCAGGGCCATGGCCTGGGGGCCCTCCTCCGGCGCATGGAGGGTGACGGCGCCGTGGCCATCCAGGGAGACGATGACGCCATGCGAGCGGCCCGAGGCGATGTACGCCACCTGCACCACGTCCCCCGCGGCGGCGGCGGCCCCGTCGGCGAGCCGCTCCGGGCGGGCGGTGGACTGCCGGTGGATGACCAGTTGCGGCGCCAGCCCCTTGATGCGCGTCACCTCCCGGGTGTCCCCCGGGGCCGTGCCCTGCCCTGTTTCGGAGGAAGGCAGGGCCACCATGACCAGCGCCACCGCGGCGAGCGCCGGCACCAGGCCCCACGCGGGCGACAGGCGGAAGGCCGGGCGGGGCGTGTCCCGCCGGGCCACGCGCGCCTCCACTTCGCGGGCCACCCGGGCGGGCGGCAGCGTCTCCAGCGTGGCGCGCGTGTCGGCCTCCAGCGCGGCGAGCCGGGACAGGCCCTCCGGCTCCGAGGCCAACCGGGCGCGAGCGGCTTCCAGCTCCGCGGGCGGCAGCTCGCCCAGGGCGATTCGTTCCAGCAACCAATCTGGGGTGCGGTGGTGGGCGGATGTCATGCGGCCTCCAGCTCCAGCTCCTGCAGCACTGCCGACAGCGCCCGCAGGCGCTTGCGCACGCCGGACACGGACAGCCCCACTTCGCGGGCCGTCTCCTCCAGCGTCATCCCATCCACCAGGTGCAGCACGGCGATGTCCTGACTGGACGCGGGCACCCGGCCGAAGAGCCTGTCCAACAGGCCGCGCGCGGCGGCGCGGGACTCGGGGTCCTCGGCGGAGGCAATCTGCAGCACCAGCTCGTCCTCCCGGTCCTCCGGGCGCCGCTTCGCGCCGCGCAGCCTGTTGAGGCACACCGTGGTGGCAATGCGGTGCAGCAGGCTCGACGGCGCCGCGTCCTTCAGCGCGCCCTGGTAGCGAAGCAACTGCACGAACACGTCGTGCATGGCGTCCACGGCCTTCTCCTCGTCACGCAAGAGGAAGCGGCAGCGCCGGAGCACCTGGGGGCCATAGCGCCGGTAGTAGGCCTCCACATCGATTGACACCGCTCGCTCGCCTCCCTCGGTTGCCGCGGACAGGGAAACACCGCGGCCTCGGTGAACTGTCACCCGGACTTTTCAGTCCCGTGTTTCCCGGGGGCTTCCCTGGAATCAGCGCAGTGTCCATGTACCCAGGTACAATGCCGCCCCTTCGATTCGGTAAAAGCTACAAGCAAGCAGGCACACGAGCGCGAGCAAGAAGGGCCGAGCAGTGTCAGGTTGGCGATGAAATCGAGGCGGGTTCGCTGTAACTGAGAAACACAACCCCGATACTTGCCCCCTCGACCTGCCCTCCACCGCGCCCGTGCTCACCTCCAACGACTCCGCCCTGACCGGCCTGCTGAACGCGTATCTCTCAGCGCAGCTCGCCGGGAACCGGCGTGAGGCGTTGCGGCTGCTCGTGGACGAGGGACTGCTCCGAGGCATCCCCCTCCAGACGCTGCACCTGGAGGTCATCCAGCCCGCCCAATATGAAATCGGCCGGCTGTGGCAGGAGAACCGCATCTCCGTGGCGCAGGAGCACCTGGCGACCGCCGTCTCGCAGCTCGCGCTCGCGCACCTGTACCGGCACCTGCCCAGGGACCCGTTCAACGGCAAGGTCGTCCTCGTCTCCTGCGTCCGGGGCGAGCTGCATGAAATGGGCGCGCGCATGGCCAGCGACTTCATGGAGATGGCCGGCTTCGACGTGCGCTTCCTGGGCGCCAACGTTCCACCGGAGCACCTGGCCCGAATGGCGGCCGAGCTTCGCCCGGACCTGGTCGCCCTCTCCGTGACGATGACGTACCACCTGCCCGCGCTCCGCGAAGCCGTGGCGCACGTGCGCAAGACACTCCCCGATGTCCCCATCGCCGTGGGCGGCCTGGCCTTCAACTGGGCACGCGGCCTGGAGGAAGAGCTGGGCGTGAACTTCTTCGGCAAGGACGCGCGGGAGTTCGTCGCGTCCGCCTGCCGGGTCCTGGGAGTCTGAAGGCACCATGGAGAGCGTGAGCAAGAGCGTGGAAGCACAGGCGGACCGGCTGGCCACCGCCTCTCAGGAGGCCCTCTATCTGGACCCCTTCTGGGCCGCCCGCTACGGCCTGGAGCGCGCGCGGCGCTTCGGTGACGAGGACGCGCGCTTCCACGTCCGCTACCTGGTGCAGGCCCTGGACGAGCACCGCGTCTCCGTCCTGGAGGGCTACGCCCGCTGGCTGCGCACCCTGCTGGTGTCGCGTGGCATGTGCTCGCGCCACCTGGACCAGCACTTCGCCGGGCTGGCCGCCGCGCTGGCCACGGCAGGGTGGGGCCCTGGCAGCGCCCCCCACGACTACGTGAGCGCCGCGCGACAGGCCCTCCGCTACCTGGAAGGTCCGGCCCAGCCGCTGGAAGAGGAGGCGCCCGAGCTCGCCCGCGCCGCCGCGGCGCGCCTCACGCTCTACATCATCCCCGAGGACCGGCCCCGCCTGGAGGAAGAGCTCCAGTTGCAGCTGTCCTACGTGGCTGACGCGCTCGCCGCCGGGAAGTCCGACCTGCTGGGCGACCATGTGCGCTGGTACGCCGGCTTCTGGCCCCGGCGCGGTTTTGGCCTCCTGGCATTTCCCAGCGTGCTGGGCATGTTGAAGTCCGTGCTGGGCTCACGTCACCCCGAAGCACGAATGCTCCTCGCCGAGGCGGGAGTGTCCTGGGAGGAGACCCGTTCATGAGGCAACTCGCCCCCACCGAGCCACTGTTCTTCGACGACCTCAGCCGCGAGGTCGCCCTGGCCTGTGACACGGGAGGCACCCTCACCTGGGTGGACGCCCGCGCCCGGAACGTCCTGGCCGCCGAGCCCGGGAAGTCCCTGCGCGCCCTGGCGGCCCAGGGCACCGAGGAGAAGGTGGACCGGCTGCTGGTCCAGGCGCGCGACGAGAAGGTGGAGGGCTGGGAGCTCATCCTCTGCCGCGACCAGACGCCCTCCACCTTCGCCTTCCGCGCCCGGCCCCATGACGGGGGCGTGCTGCTGGTGGGCAGCCTGGTGCCGGAGGACTACGGCAGCGCGCTAGAGCGGGTGAGCACCACCCTGAGCGAGGTGTCCACGCTCCACCGGGAGACGGAGCGCCAGCAGCGCGAGCTCAAGCGCCGCGCGGACGAGCTGGCCCGCCTCAACGGCGAGCTGGAGGAGTCCAACCGCGGCGTGCGCAGCCTCCACGCCGCGCTGGATGAGAAGGCTGAAAGCCTCCAGCTGGCCGCGGAAATCAAGAGCCGCGTGGTGACCAACGTCAGCCACGAGTTCCGCACCCCGCTGCACTCCATCCTCGGCCTGTCGAAGGTGCTGCTCAACCCCATCAATGGCCCCCTGAGCGACGAGCAGGAGAAGCAGGTCCAGTTCATCCGCAACTCCGCGGAGGCCCTTTTCGAGCTGGTGAATGACCTCCTGGACCTCTCCAAGATGGAGGCCGGCAAGGCGGCGCTGCGCCACAGCCGCTTCGTGGTGCACGACGTGCTCAGCGCGCTGCGCGGCATGATGAAGCCGCTCCTGCCGCCAGACGCGCCGGTGGAGCTGCGCCTGGTGGAGCCGGACGCTCCGCTGGAGCTGGAGACGGACGAGTCCCGGCTGAGCCAGGTGCTGCGAAACCTGGTGTCCAACGCGCTGAAGTTCACCGAGTCCGGCCACGTCACCGTCTCCGCCGCGCCTGGCCCCCGGGACACGGTGGTGTTCACCGTGCAGGACACGGGCATCGGCATCGCGCCGGAGCACCACGAGCGCATCTTCGAGGAGTTCTCGCAAGTGGAGAGCCACCTGCAACGCAAGGCGAAGGGCACCGGCCTGGGCCTGCCGCTGGCACGCAGGCTGACGGAGCTTTTGGGCGGCACGCTCACCCTGAAGAGCGCGCTGGGTCAGGGCGCCACCTTCACCATCACCCTGCCGCGCGTCCACATGGAGGTCACGGAGATGACCGGCCTGACGGCGCGCAGCGAGCACCTGGACCCCAGCCGGGCCCCGGTGCTGGTGCTGGAGGATGACCGGCAGACGCTCTTCCTCTACGAGAAGTACCTGGCGCGCTCCGGCTTCCAGGTGCTGCCGGTGCGCAGCACGGAGGAGGCGCGGCGCGTGCTGGAGCGCGTGCGCCCCGCCGCCATGGTGCTGGACGTCATGCTGGAGGGCGAGACGAGCTGGAGCTTCCTGGCGGACATGAAGAACAACGAGGCCACCCGCGACATCCCCATCCTCGTGGTGACGGTGACGGACCGCGAGCAGAAGGCCCGCGCGCTGGGCGCCGACGAGTTCTGGCTCAAGCCGGTGGACGAGGCGCAGCTGCTGCGCAAGCTGCAGGCCATGGCCCGCACCGGGCCGGTGGAGCGCATCCTCATCATCGACGACGATGACGTGCACCGCTACCTGCTCAAGCAGCTCCTCAAGGACATGCCCTACGTCCTGCTGGAGGCCGCTGGCGGCAAGGAAGGCGTCCAGCTGGCGCGGGACAAGTCTCCGCACCTCATCTTCCTGGACTTCGTGCTGCCGGACATCACCGCCTTCGACGTGCTGGACGAGCTGAAGGCGGACCCGCGCACGCGGGAGGTCCCCGTCATCCTCCACACCTCGCACGAGCTGAAGGAGGACGAGCGCACGCGGCTGGCGAAGGAGACGGCCGCCATCCTGTCCAAGCACACGCTGAGTCGCGAGGCGGCCATCACCCGCATCCGGGACGCGCTGTCCAAGGCGGGCCTGGGCTCCCAGGCGCTGCTGCAGGAGGCAAGCCGCCGTGGTTGAGCCCCGCCAGGCCACCGTCCTCAACGTCAACGACGACGACGCCAATCGCTACCTCGTCAACCGCCTGCTGTCGCTGGCGGGCTACAACGTGCTGGAGGCGGCCACCGGCATGGCCGCGCTGCTGCTGGCGCAGCAACACCGCCCGGACGTCGTCATCCTCGACGTGAAGCTGCCGGACATCAGCGGCTACGAGGTCTGCGAGCGGCTGCGCGCCGACCCGCACACCGCCTCCATGGCGGTGCTGCACACCTCCGCCACCTTCGTCACCTCCGACAAGAAGGTGCGCGGCCTGGAGGGCGGCGCGGACGCCTACCTCACGCAGCCCTTCGAGGGCGCGGAGCTCGTCGCCACGGTGAAGTCGCTGCTCCGCCTGCGCCACGCGGAGCAGGTGGCGCGCCACCGCGCCAACGAGCTGGCGGAGATGGACCGCCGCAAGGACGAGTTCCTGGCCATGCTGGGGCACGAGCTGCGCAACCCGCTGGCCGCCATCATGACGGCCATTGGCATCCTGGAGCGCAGGCCCGCCGGCGATGACAAGGACGCGCGCATGCGCGGCATCATCCAACGCCAGGCGACCCACCTGGCGCGGCTGGTGGATGACCTGCTCGACGTCAGCCGCATCACCCGCGACAAGGTGGAGCTGCGCCCAGGCCGCGTGGACCTGGTGCCCGTGCTGCGGCAGGTGCTCCAGGTCATGCAGCCCCTGGCGGAGTCGCGCGGGCTGGGCCTGGACGTCACCCTGCCCTCCGGCCCGCTCTGGCTGCGGGCGGATGCCACGCGGCTGGAGCAGATCTTCACCAACCTGCTCGACAATGCCCTCAAGTACACCGACGCGGGCCGCGTCCGCCTGCACGTGGAACAGGAAGGCGTGGACGGCTCGGCCCAGGCGGTGGTGCGGGTGCAGGACTCTGGCATCGGCATCCCGCCGGAGGTCCTGCCGCACATCTTCGAGCTGTTCGCGCAGGCGGACACCTCGCTGGAGCGCACCCGCGGTGGCCTGGGCATTGGCCTGACGCTGGTGCGCAAGCTGGTCCAGCTCCACGGCGGCGAGGTGACGGCGCGCAGCGACGGCCCCGGCCACGGCAGCGAGTTCGTGGTGAAGCTGCCGCTGGACCCCACGCTGGGCGCGCCCGCGCCCGCGCGCAACGCGGTGGACCTCCGCCGCGCCCGGCGCGTCCTGGTGGTGGAGGACAACCCGGACGCGCGTCAGGCCATGCGCGACCTGCTGGAGCTGTGGGGCCACCAGGTGACGGTGGCGCCGGACGGCCTCCAGGGCGTGGCGCTCGCGGTGTCGCAGCCACCCGAGCTGGCGCTGGTGGACATCGGCCTGCCAGGGTTGGACGGCTACCGGGTGGCGCAGACGCTGCGCGCCCAGGTGGGCAACGGCATCCGGCTGGTGGCCATGACGGGCTACGGCGACCCGGAGGGGCGGGACCAGGCGCTGCGCGCCGGGTTCGACCGGCATCTCATCAAGCCCGTGAAGCCTGACGAGCTGGACAGAATCCTCTCCGAGCTGTGAGGGATTGAAGCGACAGGGGTCAGCGGCGGTTCAACGCGTTGGCCACCAGTCCCAGCAGCTTCACCTTCGCGGGCTCCAGCGGACGCACGGTGCGCAGCAGGCGCCGCACCTCGGGGCGCTCCTGTGGAGCGGTGGACGCCTCGCCAGGGCGCGCGACACCGTTGACGGCGTTCGCCGAGAGCCCCAGGAGCTCATCCGCGGAGACGTGCAGTTCGTGGCACAGCTTCAGCAGCGTCTGCACGCTGGGAAGCATTCCGCCGCGTTCCAGGCGCCCGTAGACCTCGGTGGCCACATCGATACGCTCGGCCACGTCCGCCTGGGTGAGCTCCAGGCGGGTGCGAGCAACGCGCGCAGCAGCTCCGATGGTGGTTGCGAGTTTCTTGTCCATGCCTTACCGACCCGAAACGTTTGGCCGCTGGCATAGGACGTATGGGGGCAGACAGACAGAACTTGCCGGGTCAGCCTCCAATTGTCCACCCATAGGGTTGCTGTGCACGAGGTGGACTCGCGGAGTCCATCCACGACGCGCGGCGGGGGCCTTTTCTCGACGGAGAACGTCGGGTGAGGGGCCTCCGCGAGCCTCCCGAACCCACGCGGTCTCCGGGCTGGCGGGAGAACCTGCTGCGTTGTGCGGCGACTTTCCTACGGTTCCGTCGAGTCCTGCACGCTGTCCCGCCCTCTAGGGTTGGTTCATGTTTTCAGCGTGCGCATAAGCGGGTCGCCACGCCTCATATCTATCCGGAAATACAGGACTTGATGAAGAACGGGAGACCCCACCGGGTGTGCGAATCCTTGGTGGGCTGATACCGGGGGTGTTTCCAGACTCAGGTGAACGAGCGCGGTGGCGAGCCGGCGGGTACGCTGGGGGCCGATGGCGGTCGGCCGGAATCTGCTGGTGAAGCTGTGCGTGGCGATGGGCGTGGTGGCGCTGCCGCTGCTCGTCGTCATCCTGGGGTTCGTCCTGCCGCAGCTGCGGGAGCAGCTTCGCGAGGACCGCATCCTGGGACTGCGGCAGGCGGTGGAGACGGCCTACGGCGTGCTGGAGGTCCATGAGGCCCGGGAGCGGTCGGGCGCGCTGACGCGGCAGGAGGCGCAGGCGCAGGCGGCGGCGCTGCTGGAGCAGCTGCGCTACTCGCGGGTGGAGTACTTCTGGGTCAACGACCTGGACACGCGGCTCGTGATGCATCCGCACCTGCCGGACATGCTGGGCAGGGACTTGAAGGGCTACCGCGACGTGCGCGGCAAGCCGGTGTTCGTGGACATCGTCACGCTGGCGCGAGCGCAGGGCGAAGGCGCGGTGTCCTACGAAGCCACGCGGCCGGGCTCGCCGGAGGCCATTCCGAAGGAGAGCTACGTGAAGCTCTTCGCGCCCTGGGGCTGGGTGCTGGGCACGGGCGTGTACGTGGAGGACCTCGAGCGCGAGGTGGCGGCGGTGCGCCAGCGCATCCTCCTGGCGGTGAGCGGCGCGCTGGTGCTCGCGCTGCTGGCCGGCGCCTACCTGTCGCGCCGGGTGGTGCGGCCGGTGCGTGAGCTGGCGCAGGCGGCGCACCGGGTGGCGCGCGGGGATTTGGAGACCCGGGTGGAGGTGCGCTCCTCGGATGAGGTGGGCCAGCTGGCGGCGGCCTTCAACACCATGGTGGCGGGGCTGCGCGAGGTGGTGGCGGCGCTGGTGGATGCAGCGGGCGCCACGGCGGCGGACGCGGAGCGCATCCGAACCTCCGCGGAGACGTTGTCGGCGACGACGCGGGAGCAGTCGGACTCGCTCCAGCACGCGGCGCGGACGGTGCAGGACATGAGCGCGCGCGTCTCCCAGGGAGCGGAGGCGGCGCGCACGGCGGCGAAGACGGCGGCGGACAATGGACAGGTGGCGCGCGAGGGTGGCGCGGCGGTGGGCCAGGCGCGGCGGAAGATGGCGCAAATCGTGGAGGTGGTGGAGGAGGCGGCGCGGACGGTGGAGCGGTTGCAGACCTCCGGCCGGGTGACGGCGGAGATGTTGCGGCTCATCCAGCAGGTGGCGGAGGAGACGCAGTTGCTGGCGGTGAACACCGCGATTGAAGCGGCGCGCGCGGGCCAGCACGGCAAGGGCTTCGCGGTGGTGGCCGGCGAGGTGCGCAAGCTGGCGCACCGGACGCGGGATGCGGCGGGGCAGGTGCAGACGCTGCTGGGCCGGAGCGAGGCGGACACGCGGGCGGCGGCGGACCTGATGCGCCAGGGCACCACGGCGGTGCACGAAGGACTGGGCCTGTCCTCGGCGGCGGGAGACGCGCTGTCGCGGCTGCTCGCCGGCGTGAATGAGATTGGCGGCAAGGTGGAGCGGATGGCGGACGAGAACACGCGCCAGTCCGAGTCAGGGGAGCGCATCGCCGGGAGCATCCAGGCGCTCTCGGTGCGCTCGACGGAGTCGGTGGCCGGCGTGCAGCAGATTGCCCGCTCCGTGGAGGATCTGCGGGCGCGGGCCTCCAAGCTGAAGGAGCTGGCCGGGCGCTTCACGGCGCGGGGGTGAATGGTGCGCGGTACGCTTGGTCGCTATCCTTTAAGGAATGCGCCACGAACGGTGCTTGCTCTTCGCCACCCTCTGGTTCGCCGCGTGCGCTGGCACCCCTGGATGCCCCGTGAAGCCGAGCACTATGGCTTCGCGAACGCTACCAGCCGGCGTGTCTGGGGCCGAGGGCCCTGGGAGGCCATTTCCCCTTCCGATGACATAGACGTGGTCATCGACCAACTCTGCCCCGCCATCATGCGGCTACCGGGCGCGACGGACGGCGACTATGGCCAGGATTACTGCGGGGCGCTCTATACCCTGGGCGATGGCATCTACCACGCGAGCTTCCCGTCCCCACTGGGTACGAAACGCCCGGTGGGCCCCAGCAGGCGAAAGACCTGCTACGCGCCCATGAGCGTCCAGGACACACGCGGCCGGGCATCAGTCATCGCCGACTATCACAGCCACCCCTGGTCACCGTCCCCCATGTCGGAAGAGGACCGCAGGGCGAACACCCAGCGGTACTTCATCCGCATCCAGTTTGATGCCCGGTGCATCGTCCATAAGCTCGTCCCCCATGCGAATGAGGCCCGGCCTAGCGAACTATACGTCCGGGAGGCTCAGCAATGGAGGCTCGTTGGACGCATCCTTCCCGAAGACAAGGCCACCGGCCGCATCACCACGGTGACGGAATGAAGTCCAAGCTCCTTGCACTCTGCATGTTGCTGTCCGGATGTGTCCCCCGCTCCGCGACGCTCCCACGCGCCGCACCGGAAGAAGCCGCGTGGTTCAAGTTCCCGGACGCGCTTCCTGCTGACGGCCGACACGCGCTTCCTTCGGCCACGGCGGCCGCCATCCAGTTGGCGATGGATGATTTCCGTCCCAGGCACGTTCGCCTTCCGGGCAACGCCTCCCCCGCGGAGGTCTGTTTGAACCAGCGGCAGTCCTATGACGTGAGGACCTCCCCCATGCCAGAAGGCATCCTCCTCGTTCGTTTCTCCGTCAGCTCAGGTGCCTGCATGCAAGAAGGCCCCGTCACCGACATGGGCGCCATCTATGCGGTGGACACTCGCGCGTGGCGCATCCTGGCGGTGCAGCAGCCATGACGCGCTCTGGGCCACTTTCGCTCCTCGTGCTCGGAGCCCTGTCGATGGGCTGCGCCACGACCGCGCCGATCCTTCCCCGAGCGACACCCGAAGAAGCAGCGGGGTTCACCTTCCCACTCGAGCTCCCATCGGAAGGGATGCTCCACCTGGAAGGGAACACCGCCGCGGCCATTCAGCTCGCCATGGATGACTTCAGGCCACGCGGTGCAGCCATCCCCCCGGGTGTTCGCCCCGACGAGGCCTGCCTCTACCTGCCTCAGTCCTACGACGTGACTTCCGCACCGGGGCCGGAGGGCGAGGTCTTGGTTGAGTTCCAGCAGAACGACACCGCTTGCCCGCCTTCACTCGCGCTCTCCGTGGAAGCCATCTCCGGCAAGCCGCTTCGGGAGATCACGACCTACGCCGTGGACGTCCGGGCCATGCGCATCCTGGCGGTGGGCGTCCAGACTCGACCCAGGCCCTGACTGACGGCCTCTTCCGTCGGCGGTAGGGTCGCCACTACTGCGGGCGGCCCGGCACGAACGGATGCGCAGCCGCCAGTAGCACGGCCTTGGGGAAGACTTGTGGGCAACTCAGGGCGCGCCGTGGGCGGCGCCGAGCGCGCGCCGGTCCACCTTGCCGGCGGAGGTCCTCGGAAGGGCGTCCACGAAGCGAACCGACCTGGGCGTCTTGTAGCGCGCGAGCCGTCCGTCGCAGAAGCGCAGCAGGACCTCCGCCGAAGGCGCGGTGCCCGGCCGGGCGACGACGAGCGCGCGCGGCGTCTCCCCCCACTTCGGGTCCGCCACGCCGATGACGGCGACCTCGGCCACGTCGGGGTGCCCCGCGAGGACGCTCTCCACCTCCGATGGGTAGATGTTCTCACCGCCGGAGATGATGAGGTCCTTGCTGCGACCCACGATGCGGAAGCAGCCCTCCGCGTCCCGCGTGGCCAGGTCGCCAGTGTGCAGCCAGCCGTCCGCGAAGGTGCGGGCGGTGTCCTCGGGCCGACGCCAGTAGCCTGCGCACAGGTGAGGGCCTCGCAAGAGCAGCTCGCCCACGTCGCCCGGCTGCGTCTCACCGTCGATGCGGGCCTCGACGTGGAACAGGGGCACCCCCACCGCGCCCGGCTTGCGGCGCACGTCTTCCGGCGGAAGCCAGAAGTTGTTGGGGCCCGCCTCGGTGAGGCCATACCCCGTCTTGAAGTCCACGCCCCGAGCGAAGAAGCGCTCGAAGACAGGCTCCGGGCAGGGCGCGCCGCCGCTGATGACCAGCTTGAGGCGTGAGAGGTCCACGGCATCGAAGCGCGGGTGGCGCTGCATCTCGATGAACATGGTGGGAACGCCGAAGAAGAGGCTCACCACGCCCCGCTGCACGAGGTCGAACACGCCCTCCACGTCGAAGCTCCGGCACACCACCGATGCGCCGCCGACGTAGGCCAGCGGCGCGGTGAAGACGCTGAGGCCGCCCGCATGGAACAGCGGCGCATTGAGGATGGCCACATCATCGGCGGTCAGTCCCCAGCCCATCACCGTGTTCACCGCGTTGGCGGTGATGGAGCGGTGCGTGAGCACCGCGGCCTTCGGCAGCCCGGTGCTTCCACCTGTGTAGCAGAGCACCCACGGGGCATCCGCCTCCAGCTCCAGCGGAGGAAGAGGCGCGTCCCGCTGCGTGTCGCGCTCGGAGAAGGCGCGCTCGCCCGGCCCTGGAGCCGCGAGGCTGAGCCAGTGACGCACGAAGGACGCGCCAGGCCGCACGGCGTCCACCTGGGCGCGGAACTCCGGCCCGGAGACGAACACGGAAGGCTCTGCATCGGCGAGCAGCCCACCCAACTCCGCGGCGCTCAGCCGCCAGTTGAGCGGCTGAAGGACGGCGCCCAGCTTCGCGCACGCGAAGAAGAGGTCGAGGAACTCGACGCAGTTGTAGGCGAGCACGGCGACCCGGTCCCCTCGTCCCACGCCCAGCCCATGGTGGAGGAAGGCGGCGGTACGCGAAGCCGCATCGTTCCATTCCCGAAAGGAGATGCGCCGCTCGCCATGGTCGGCGTCAATGAGGGCGGTACGCTCAGGGGCCAAGGAGGCACGCCGGGCCAGCCAGTCATGGACGATGGGCATGGTCTCCACGCTAGCTGAGGAGGCCCCGCGGCGCTCCGGTTGGAGGTTTGAATGGAGTTTGAGTCTACCCTCCACTGTGCAGGGTAGACTCAAACTCCCCTCAAACTCGCTGGGTTCACGCATGATGCAAGGCCAAGGAGCCAGGGAAAAGACGCATCGACCTTGTCGCTTCCATTGACGCCTGCCTCCGTCCAAAAGAAGCCGCGCGGCCACTTATGAGTCCCTTCTGGCGGAAGCTGCTCATCGCAATGGCCTTCCTGTTGTGCGCGGAAGCAGGAGCCGCCTCCACACGGCTGCCGCGCGCCGAGCGCACCCGCCGCGCGAAGTCCTCCGCCACCCTGGAACAGTCACTCCTCGCGGCCGTGCGGGACACGGGCTTCGACCAGGTGCTCGACTTCAAGCGCGCCGGTGCGCGCATCGCCCATGTGCCCTACGTCGACGTCGCCGTCATTGAACTGGACGCCCGGAGCCGTCCCACTGCCGCCGCCAACGTGCTGCTGTCTCGCGACTACCCGACTGGCGTCATCGTCCCCATCGACGTCGCAACGCTGGGCACCACGGCGGTGCGCTACTCGGCGTGGAATCTGGACCGCTGGGACAGCGGCGCCCAGGACACCACCCCCACGGAAGCCCTGGTCCCCGGACGAGACAAAGCGCCGCTCCGCTTCATGGCGCCGTACCCCGCCTCGCTCTTCAAGTTGCTCATCGCCTTTCGCGTCCTCCGGTGGGTGGACCAGGGTCACCTCACGCTGGACCAGCCCTGGCGCTTCCTCCGGGACACCGAGGACAAGGGTACGCGCCTGATACGTGACTGGCTGGAGCCGATGGTGACTGAATCGGACAACACCGCCACCGAGGCCCTGGTGAAGCTGCTCCACGCGCAAGGCGCGATGGCGGGCCTCAACGCGGAGCTGGCGGCGCTGGGCCTGGACACACTGCAAATCCACGGCACGTCCCCGGTGACGGGCCGGAGCTGGAACCCCGGCCAGATTCACATGACGGCGCTGGATACCGCGCGGCTGTTGCTGCTCATCGAAGGAGGCCCCGGCGTCCTCTGGCGCACCGCCTCCGGCCGCGAGGTGACGGCGAAGGCGCTCTCTGGCGCGTCCAGGGCCCACCTCCAATCCCTGCTCGCCGACCAGGCCCTGCATGAAGCGCTGTCCTCCACGCTGCTGTGCGGAGACGCCCGCGTGGAGCCAGGCATCCCCGCGGCGGTCCCAACGCGCTGGGTGCACCCCGAGGACGGCACGGTGACAGCGGCGGAGACCGCCTTCGGCCGGGACACGCGCCCCTGCAACGCGACGGCGGAGGTCACCTTCCTCCACAAGACAGGGCTGACGGAGAACTACGGCAGCGACGGCGGCATCATCCGCTCCCTGCCCGGCAAACCCTGGCGCCGATACATCGTCGTGTTCCTGTCCAACCTGGGCTACCGCTACTACGACGCGAAGGTGGCTGACGCGGCTGACTTCGCGAAGGGCGAAGACGGCTTCCCTTACGTCAGCACGTCCATCAGCTACACGCAGCGCATCCCAGCCCTGGGCCGCCGCATCGACGCGATGATGCGGGAGCGCCAGCGAGCCCGGCCTCCGCCCCCGAAGGACGCCGCGCGCCAACAAGCGCCCCGCCCCGCCAGCAAATAACTGAACCGCAATTGAGAGGCAGGAAGCAGGACGACAGGTAGGAACCATCAGCGATGCGCGAGCTGGCCAGGACGCGCGGCGGCACGCACCTGCTGGCGAAGCTCCGCCAATTTTCGGGGCCCCGTGCGTTCGAGGCGTGCCGTCTCCGGCTGCTCGCGGAGGCGCCTGACCAAGTCGGCGATCCACCGCGTGGGCTCCACTGAGGACAGCGCCCCCAGTTTCAGCGCTTCCTCGCAAGCGGAGTCGTTGCCGAGGAAGTAATGCGCCACCATCCAGTAGTGGAGCAGCATTGGCTGTTCCGGATACAGGTGCTTTTCATCCTCCCAATCCTTCAATCCAGGCGCCTGAGCAAGCTCCTCGGAGAGGGCTACGCTTGGAGTTCCCCAAAGGACATTGAGGAGCCACCGCGATCGGTCATGGAGCTTGGCGCTATCGAGAAAGTGCGCGGATGGGTGGCCGCTCCGGGCAGACTCCAGACGGTCATCAAAGGCATCGGCGACACGCAGTAGTTGCTTGAACCGGGTGATGCCAACCTGGCCCGGGCTCCGGCGCCCCTCCTCAGGCTCGAGCTCCGACAGCCAGGTGTTGAGGATGAACCCCTTGAGGCTGCGTGGCCGTCCGAGTCGGCCGGTGTCATGCGAGTAGGAATGAACGCGAAGCAGCCCAAGCGGGTCCGGCAGCAAACTCACGAGCGTCCTATCGCCCGAGCCGTGGTCGCAGAGGCGAAAGAGTCCGGCAAAGAGTACCTCTGCGCCGGGAGGGAGAAAGTCTCCGCCCTCCACGTCCGCGCCAGACGGAATCAATGCGTCCGGGTAGAGATCAAGCCCCAGGGAGAAATCACCCGAGCGCCAGAAGCCTTCCGCGTCATCATCGAGGTCGAGTGCAAGTTCAATGGACCTCCATGTCGAAAGTTCGTCCGGCGCGCGCCATCCGTACACCTGTGCGATGTCGTCTGGAATCTCGGCGAACTCCGCCATGTCGGCTCCCGCGAGACGGGCACGGAAGAGGTCGGGTTCACGCGCCACGAGCAACTCAACGACGTCACCGAGTGGAGTGTCGGACAACGTGTCTACCGTCAAGTCGTCCAGCCGCAGGGGCACGAGCATCTCGTACGTGAAGAGGACTTCCAACAAGTGGGACGAATACCATGGGCATCACCGCCTACCGAAAGCTCGCGAAGAGATAGCGACTTCTTGTGGCGACGTCGGCGCCTTTCGCCGCGCTCCGGCACAGCGCAGGCCGCACCAGCGCGACCGGGCCACGTCCGCCGCGCCCCTCACGTGGGTGCGCAGCCCCCCTCTGAAGCACGCCCTCACGGCACCAGCACCAGCTTTCCCACCGTGCCGCCGGACTCCAGGGCCCGGTGCGCGTCCGCCACCGCGTCCAACGGATACGACTTCACCGGTGGCGGCACCAGCTTCCCCTCCTCCAGCCAGCCCAGGAGCCGCGCCATGGACTCCTCCAGCACGGCGCGCTGCTCGAACAGGTACGACAGGTTGAACGCCAGCACGCTGGTGTTGTCATTGGTGAGCGTCAGCGGATCAAACCGCGGCGTCCTCAACCAGTCCCAGGCCAGCTTCGCGTAGTTCGGCCGGCCTCCCGTGCGCGGCAGCATGGAGTGGAAGCCGTAGATGACGAGCTTCCCCGGCGACGCCAGGTGCTTGTAGCTGTCGCGCAGCGTGGACGGCCCGTTCGCATCCAGCACCACGTCATACCCTCGCGGCGCCGCCCGCTCCGCCGCGGCCCACAAGGCCTCCCGGCTCTTGTCGATGACGACCGCCGCCCCCTGCGCGAGCGCCGTCTCCACCTTGTGCGTCCCACCCACCACGCCCACCATCCGGCACCCGGCGATGCGGCCCAACTGCAGCAACGCCCCACTCACCCCGCCCGCCGCCGAGTGCACCAACACATGGGCGCCCGGGCGCGGGTGCGCCAACTCGAAGAGCGCGTAGTACGCGGTGAGGAACACCGTGGGGAACCCCGCGGCCTGCTCCATGCTCAGCCGCGCGGGTAAGGTGAACACCTGGTGACGGGGCACGGTGACGTGGGTGGCGTACCCACCAAAGCGCGTCACACCGAACACCCGCGCGCCGGGAGCCAGGTCCTCCACCCCTTCGCCCACGGCCTCCACCCGGCCGGCGAACTCGAAGCCCGGGGTGATGGGCCACCCCACGTACTCCTTCGCGGAGGCGTACAGCCCCATGCGAATGACGCAGTCCGCATAGTTCACCCCAATGGCCTCGGTGGCCACCCGGACCTCCCCGATTCCAGGTGAAACCTGATTCACCTCTTCAAGGTGGAGCTGCCCGTACCCACCTGCCTTGCGGATGACGACCTTGCGTGCGCGCATACCCCGTTGAGTACCACGCGACGCAGCGCGACAACGTCCATGCACGTCCACTCGACGGAAGACGCTCGCGGGAGATGTCTCTAGACTGTGTATCGCGCTCGAGGACAGTTCCTGTTCCGGACGCGCTCTCCAAAAACAAACATAGGAGCATGCCCATGCGTCTGAGGCCTTCGCTGTATCTCGCGAGCACGCTGCTGCTTGGCATCACCACCGGCTGCGGCGAGGACTTCGCGGCCCACGAGGAGGCGCTGGGCGAGGTGGAGGCCGCGGCGGTCTCCACCTCCGGCGCCACCACGCACTTCCGCAACTGGCTGTCGTCCAACGGCTACAACAGCTACGACTTCGTCCGCGCGGACCTCAAGGGCGGCAGCTACGGCGGCAAGGCCAGCGCCTCCGACACCGTGACGAGGCAGCCCGTTATCTTCATCCACGGCAACTCGGACAAGGCGGTGGGCTCGGGCGTCTTCGGCCAGACGGGCTGGACGAACTCCATCGAGTACTTCCACTCACGGGGCTACAAGACGAGCGAGCTGTACGCGACGACGTGGGGCCCGGCCAACGCGCTCCAGTCCGCGAACCAGTACCACTCCAAGCAGAACGTGATGAAGGTGCGCAAGTTCATCGAAGCGGTGAAGGCGTACACCGGCGCCTCGAAGGTGGACATCATCACCCACTCCATGGGCGTGACCCTGGCGCGCAAGGCCATCCTCGGTGGCACGGCCCACGACGCGGCGGACGGCGGCAGCTACAACGTGGGCGCATCGCTCACGTCCTCGGTGGACACCTTCGTCGGCATCGCCGGCGCCAACCTGGGCCTGACGTCTTGTTACATGTCCGGCCCGTCGACGCCCACCTGCGGCGCCACCAACGGCCTGTACCCGGGCTACCTCTACTGGGGCAGCGTCACCGGCCGCTCGGCGTACCTCAATGACCTGCGCTCCAGGAGCGGCTACGAGGGCGCCTACCGCTACGCCCTCTACTCCACGGCGGACGAAATCATCGGCTACGACGGCATCGTCTACGGCGAGTACACGTCGCGCATCCCCGGGCAGACGGGTGAGAAGCGCTACACCGGCTACCCCTACGGCCACTTCAACTCGAAGGACCTGACGGCGGAGGTCCAATACGGGATGGTGGTCAACCACACCATCCCGTAACCGGCTCCACGCGGGCGCCTCCACCCGCGCATCCGGGGTGGAGGTGCACCGGGCAGCGCGCTACGGCTGGGGCAGCACGCCCGGCGTCGGCTCGCCTTCCTGGCCCGGCGTGGGCGGAGGCAGACTGTCCGGCGTGAGCGGCTCGGATGCCGGCGCGGGCGGAGCCTCCGGCCGCGGCGCCTCCTCCTCCGCGGGCGCGGACGGCGCCTCGATGCGCTCCGCCGCCACGTCGCGGACGAAGGCGAAGGCCGCCTCGTTGAAGCGCTCCGCGCAGTCGAGCTGCACCGTGTGCCCGCACCCCTCCAGCGCCACCAGCTTCGCGCCGGGGATGTGAGACGCGCCGTACTCCATGACGCCGCGCGCCTCGCCGCCGTGGAGGAAGGGGCTGGGGATGAGCCGGTCATCCGTGCCGTAGATGATGACGGTGGGCACGGTGACGCGGTGCAGGTTTCCGCGCACGAAGTCGTTGTTGGACAGGCCCCGCACCGTGCGCACGTTGGCGTAGGCGTAGGCGTCGAACTCGGGCGACTTCGCCAGCCGCACGCGCTCCTCAATCAGCCACTCCAGCTCTGGCCGCCAGTGCATGAAGTTGGCCTGGCGCACGCTGCCCCAGATGCTGGCCTCCGGCGCGGTCTTGATGAACTCGGAGCTCATCACGCGCGCGAACCACTCCTTCTCCCGCCAACTGAACTTCTCGAAGCCGGCGGGCGACGCCAGCACCAGCCCACTGAGCGACGCCGGGTAGCGGATGGCGAAGGAGAGCGACGTCTGCCCGCCCATGGAGTGGCCGGCGAGCACGGGCTTGTCCAGGCCCAGGGTGTCCACCAACTCCAGCACCGCGTCCGCCATGGCCTCCATGGTGTACGGGAAGCTGCCGGGCTTGTCGGACTTGCCGTAGCCGGGCAGGTCCACCGCGATGACGCGGTAGCCCTGCTGCTGGAAGGCGTCCAGCTGCGCCCGCCAGAACTTCAGGTACGAACCCAGGCCGTGGATGAAGACGACGGCCTTCGCGTCCGGGCCGCTGCCGGGCATGTCGACGTAGGCCATTTCTGGCACCACGGCCATGCCGTACTGGTTCGCGGTGCGCGGCAGCGCCAGCCGCTTCACCGGCCAGGGCTGCTTCGAGCCCTCGGAGGTGTAGTCCAGGTCCTGGAAGGAGAGCGCGGGCTGCTGCGCGAACGAGCGCACGCAACCGCCGGAGGAGAGCCCCGCCGCGAGGAGCAGGGCCGTGAATGCGCGGGAGGTGCTCATGGTCAGAACGCGTACCAGGTGAAGGTGGTGAAGACGGAGAAGGGGTTGGTCCGGATGGTGGGCGAGCCCTCGTAGAAGCTGCCCCGGAACAGGTAGCCCGCGTGCAGTCCGGCCGTCATGAGGTAGCGGATGTGGTAGCGCAGCTCCGCGTTGACCTCGGTGCCAATGTACCGGCCGCGCTCGACCTCGGGCGTCCACCGCGCGGGCGTCGCGTCGGAGGTGGCGGTGCCCACGCCCAGCTTGAGGTTCAGCTTGTTGGGCACCATGTCCCACGCCGCGGTGGCGATGGCCGCGCGCATGCCGTAGCCCTGGTTGGAGATGTCCGTCACCGCGCCCGTGTAGTTGTTCACCGTGCTGGTGAACGGGAACAGGATGAGCATCTTGTGGTTGAACCACACCGCGCCCGGCAGGCCGTACTGGTTGAGCGTGAAGGCGCCGGTGTAGCGGCTGTCGGAGAGGTCGCTGTCACCGGTGGTATACATGCCCTCCAGCGTGAGCATGTCCGCGGACCCGCGGCCCCACTGGTACATCAGCTCCAGGTTGGCGGAGAGGCCGGAGATGGTGAGCTCGTCCAGGGCGGAGCGCTCCGGGTCGTCGCTGACGTACTTGCCGCCGTTGTACATGACGAAGCCGGACGCGCCGAACCGGCCCGTGCGGAAGTCGATGTTGTGGTTGAAGTTGGCGCCCGCCCAGAAGACGTTGCCCGTGGGCCGCGCGATGTCGAAGCGCGCCGTGCCCGTGAAGGTGTTGAGGCCCGTGGAGGACGGGCCGCTCTTCACCAGGCCCTCGAAGGCGTAGGCGTCCCCCTTCGTCTGGTCATTGAGGAACCACAGCGACAGGCCCACGTTGGTGTTGGGCCGCACCGGGTACACGTAGTCACCGGTGATGAGCCAGATGTACTTCAGGCGCGGGTCGTTGCGCGTGGCCTTGTCTGCCTGCGCGGTGCCCAGCGGCAGCAGGCTCAGCTTGGCCAGGCCCTTGTAGCCGCTGAAGAGGGAGAGGCCCGTGGCGTCGCTGCCCAGGAAGCTCATCTTGTAGCCGGTGCGGGTGATGTCCGACAGCGGCGTGCGCGTGGGGTCGTAGACGTTGTCGTAGGCCGGCTGCGTGCCCACCAGCAGCGTCAACTGCCGCGGGTTGCGCGTGGGGTACAGCGCGACGTTGACGTTCTTCGTCTGGATGTTGACCTGGTCGGCGTTGAAGCCGCCGCCCTCGTTCTGCTGGAGCGCGTTGGCGGAGCGGCCCCACATGTAGTCGATTTCGAACTGGGCCCGGAAGGAGGCCAGCCCGTCCACGAAGTGGGGGCTGTACTCCAGCACCGGAATCCACCGCTGCTCGATGAAGTACGCGGACAGGCCGGGCTCGGCGCGCACCGCGCTCCCCGCGGGCAGGCCGATGGGGCCCAGCGCCACGCCGCGGAGGCCAGCCGGGTCGCCCACCTGGTTCTGCACCGACACGCGCGTGAAGAAGTAGTTGATGAGGCTGAACTCGCGCGGCTTCGCGTCCTCGTCGCGGTTCGCCTCGTCGTTCCACTCACCGAAGTAGAGGCCGGGGACCGGCGTGCTCTGCGCCGCCGCCGGGAGCGACACCCCCGCCAGCGCCAACGCCAGGGCTCCCGCGGACCGCCGCGCCGCCCTGCGTGCCTCGGACAACCACCACCGTGCCATAAACACCTCGGCCCCGTGCGCGGGGGCGCTCCCAGCCTTCCGGCCGGACTGCGAACGTCTGCGTGCTCGACTCGCTCCGTGGCCCGCGGACCGCCCGCCTCGCGAGGCCGTGCTCCACCCCTGCGCCCGCGCCACACGGCGACCGCCGGGCGCGGGCCCCACACGGAAGGGAGGAGGAGCACGCCTCCCTCCCGGCGGGTTTCACACTAGCTGCCGCTGATGACGTAGCTCTGCACCGCGCTGCCCTCGAATGGACGGCTCTCGCCCGCGATGACCTGGTTCACCGTGGCCGAGCCCACCGCGCCCGCCGCGCAGTTGGCGCCCGTGGCGCCGCCCTCGAAGAAGAGCTCCAGGTCCAGCCGCCGCTGGTCCGCGGAGAACGAGCCGCGGCCCACCTGCCGGAAGCCCGGGAAGGAGAACACGACGTCGAAGCACTCGCCGTCCGCCGACACGTTCTCGATGCTCACGACGGTGGAGGTGAAGGACAGCGCGTTCTGCGGCAGCTCCGGGTTGCAGGTGCCGGTCTGGCCCGCCTGCGGCGCGCCCTCGATGGTGCCCGGGATGCTGTCCACCCGGAAGTTGCCGCCCTGCACCGACATGGTGACGCTTTGGTAGCACTGCGAGCTGGCGCCGAAGTTGACGTCCTCGCTGAAGCCGTTCGGATGGGTCGGGATGTCGTCCCCGGTCATCGTCAGCGTCTTTCCTTCCAGGAACGTCAGGATGCCCTGCGACGTGCTCAGGTTGGGGGTGTTGTCGGGGCCGTTGTCGATTGGGTCGCTCTCACCACAGCCCACCAGGGACAGCGCAGACGTCATCACCGCGGACAGCAGCATCTTCTTCATGGGTTGCTCCTCTTCCTCCGGCGGGCATCGCCGGGCTGACGCGACAGTCAACAGGCAGCGAGCCACCGTTGGCGTGGCCCGTCCTTCAAGGTGCCTTCACGCTCAATGACGCGAGCGGTCCCGGTCCGCGGCCACGGCCGCGTCGCGGAGCTCGCGCTTGAGAATCTTTCCGGCCGCGGAGATGGGCAGGCGCTCCAGCAACTCCACGCGCTTGGGCACCTTGAAGCGCGCCACGCGTCCCCGCAGGTGCTCCAACAGCGCCTCCGACGAAACCTTCCCGTCCGGCTTCAACACCACGAAGGCGCGGCCGACCTCGCCCCACTTCTCGTCGGGCACGCCCACCACGGCGCACTGGGCGACGGCGGGGTGCTCGTACAGCACGGACTCCAGCTCCAGCGGGTAGATGTTCTCTCCGCCGGAGATGAACATGTCCTTCTTGCGCCCGGCGATGGTGAAGAAGCCGTCCGCGTCCATGCGCGCCAGGTCGCCGGTGTGCAGCCACCCTTCCGGGTCAATGGCCTCGCGCGTGGCGGCCTCGTCCTCGAAGTAGCCGGAGCACATGGAGGGCCCCTTGAGGAGCAGCTCGCCCACCTCGCCCGTGGGGACCTCCCGGCCGTCGTCATCCACCAGCTTCGCGGCGATGAAGTAGTTGGGCCGGCCAATGGAGCCCGCCTTCGACACCGCGTACTCCGGCCCCATGCTGAAGAGGCCCGGGCCGAACTCCGTCATCCCGAAGCCCTGCTTGAAGGGCACCGGGTGCACCGCCTGCCACGCCTGGATGAGCGGCACCGGCAGCGCCGCGCCGCCGCTGGTCATGAAGCGCACGGAGGAGAAGTCCGTCGTCTTGAAGCGCGGCGACTCCAACAACTGCTGGTACTGCGTGGGCACCGCGAAGAAGAGCGTCACCTGCTCCTGGGGGATGAGGTCCAGCAGCGCCTCCGGCTCCCACCGGCGCATGAGGACGACGGTGCCGCCCACGGTGAGCAGCGGCAGCGTGTACACGAGCAGCCCGCCCGTGTGGAACATGGGCGTGTGCGTCACCGTGACGTCGCCGGGCCGCACCTCGTGGACCAGCGTGTTGAGCGTGTTCCACGCCACCATGCGGTAGCTGACGCGCGCGCCCTTCGAGCGCCCCGTCGTCCCGCCGGTGAAGATGAGACAGAGGATGTCCTCCTCGGACACCGCGTCCTGCGTCACCGGCGCGCCCGGCACGTGGGCCAGCGCCGCCGAGTAGGCGTCCGCGCCCGGCAGGCCTCGCGACTCCAGGGCCACCAGCCGGGGGCCGCCGCCCAGGCGCTCGCGGACGTCCGCCACGGTGTCGCGGAAGTCGTCGCCGAAGAGGAGCACGCCGGGGCGGATGGAGCGCATCAGGTCCGCCAGCTCGGCGGCATGCAAGCGCCAGTTGAAGGGGACGAAGACGGCGCCGAGCTTCGCGCAGGCGAACAGCGCGTCCAGGTACTCCACGCCGTTGTGGGCCACGAGGCCCACCCGGTCCCCCTTCTTCACGCCGGCCACGTCGCGCAGCCAGCCGCCCAGCGCGGTGGCGCGCGTGTTCATCGCGCGGTAGGTGAAGCGGCCCGCGTCCCCACGGGACGGGTCCACCACCGCGACGCTGTCGGGCCAGTAGAGGGCGCCACGGCCCATCCAGTCACCGATGAACATGTGCGCGCCCTCCGTCATGGCGTGGCTCAGGCCGTCCAGCGGTAGAGGGCGGAGGCCATGGCGAGCCCGCCGCCGCTGGCACATAGAGCCACCAGGTCGCCGCGCTTCACCTTGCCCTGCACCACCGCGTCATCCAGCGTCATCGGGATGCAGGCCGAGCCCGTGTAGCCCCACTTGTCCATGGTGTAGTGGGCCTTCTCCATCGGCTGGCCCAGGATCTTCATGGTGGCTTCGATGGTGCGCAGGTTGAGCTGGGTGAAGACGAACTGCTTCACGTCATCCAGTTGCAGCTTCTGCCGCTTGAGGAGCTGGTCCAGCAGCATGGGCCAGCGCTCGGTGTTGAACGTCGCGGGGAACTTGCGGACGAACTGCACCGCGGGCTTGCCGCCCGTGAGCTCCAGCGACTCGGCGGTGGCCGGGCGGTGCGTCCCGCCGGTGTAGACGCCGAGCGCGTCGTGGTACTCGCCGTTGGCCAGCAGCTTCGCGCCCATGAAGCCGGGCGTGTCACCCGCGCCCAGCACCACCGCGCCCGCGCCGTCCGCGAACAGGGTGGCCGTCTTCTTGTCCTTCCAGTTGATGTAGCGCGACATGCCGTAGGCGCCCACGACGAGGATGCGCCGGTAGCTGTCGTCCGCGGTAATCGTCTTGGAGCCCACGTCCAGCGCCGTCACCCAGCCCGCGCACGCGCAGTTGAGGTCGTAGGTGCCGGCGTTCACCGCGCCCAGCTTCGCCTGCACCACGGAGGCGGTGGCGGGGCTGAGGTAGTCCGGGGTGTCGGTGGCGATGATGATGAGGTCCAGCTCCTCCGGCTTCGTGCCCGCGCGCTCCAGCGCCTGGCGGGCGGCGCCCACGCAGAGGTCGGAGGTGGCCTGGTCATCCGCCATCATGTGGCGCTCGCGAATGCCCACGTTCTGCTGGAGCCACTCATCCACCTTCTCACCGAGAATCTTCTCGACGTCAGCGTTGGTGAGGACCTTCTCGGGGACGTAGCGGCCAGTGGAGAGAATCTGGGCGTATCGCATGGGTGTTCGTCAGCTCCGGGCGCCGCGCGCCGGTCGGCGGGCGGAACGCAGGGTGTTCTTCTTCGGGGTCTTCGATTTCGGCTTCGGCTTCGGCTTCGAAGCGGCGGAGGACTTCACGGTGTTGCGGCCCGTGGACGCGCGCGGGTCCAGGCCGTGGGAGATGAGCGTCATCGCGGTGTCGAGCACGCGCTCGAGCCCGGGGTCCTCCTCCCAGAGGACCCAGCGCATGCCGAGGAAGTCACTGATGCCCATGAGGCAGTAGGCCAGCGCCTCCGGGTCCATGCGCCGCACCTCGCCCGCCTCCATGGCACGGGTGAGCCCGCTCACGTAGCCGCGAGCGAAGCGGTCGTAGTAGCGGCGGTAGCAGGCCTCATCCACGAACTCCGCCTGGCGCACCACGCGATAGAGGTTGGGGTGCTGCCGTACGAACTGGAAGAAGGTGCGCAGGCCCTGACGCTCCACGTCGACGCGGTGCTCACAGTCGGCCACGGACTCGGCGATGAGCCGGCGCAGGCGCGTGCCCAGCTCGTCCACGACTTCGACGAAGATGGACTGCTTGTCGGGGAAGTAGACGTAGAACGTCCCGAGCGCCACGCCACCCTTGCGCGTGATGTCCGCGATGGAGGCGCGCTCGTAGCCCTTCTCACCGAAGACCGACTCCGCGGCCTTCAACAGCTTCGCACGCGTCTTCTGGCCTCGCGGCGTGACGGGTCCGGAGCGGTCTTGAGAAGCTGAAGCCCGATTCATGTTTCACCTAGCGGTAGCACCCGACAGAGAGGGTGTCAAAGCACGGTCGATGGCTCCGCGCGTCAAAGCGCACATACGACGCGGAGCGTCAGCGCGCGTGTCGCGCCAACGACAGAAGAGCCTAGCGTGAATGTGCGCCTCCGCGCGTCCCGAGTCGCGGTGCGGCATGGTGCTCCCGCGCTGGGGGTGCGGCGCGGGCACGGCGTGCCGCATCATGCGCGGTCCGTGCGGCCGAGGGCGACCGGGCGTGCTCCGAGCGTAGGGACGAGCAGGGCGCTTCGCGAGGCGGCGACTCCCGCGTCCAGGCCCGCCGCCCCGCCCCGGCGCTTCGACTTCCAGCC
>NZ_JABXEO010000043.1:0-67561 GCF_013372585.1 Myxococcus sp. AM010 | reverse complement strand
CGGTGGCTATGTCGGAGGGGTTCCACCCGTTCCCATCCCGAACACGGAAGTTAAGCCCTCCAGAGCCGATGGTACTTCGCGGGAAACCGCGCGGGAGAGTAGGTCGCTGCCGGATTCTTTTTGAGAAGCCCCCGGTGTCCCTCGTGGACACCGGGGGTTTTCTGTTTTTGGGCCGCTTGGGTTTCGCGCGTCACGTTTGAGATCGAGCGCGCGCTCTACCGCTTCGTCCCCGTTCCTTGAGCTCGCGCGGCCACCGTCACACGGGGACTTCGAGGTTCATGGACAGGCCCGCGTCGAACTCGGGCGCTTGCCGGAGCTGCTCCAGGACAATGCGGGTGCAGTGGAGCGTGACGAGGGGCGTCGTCCCCGGTTCGCTGATCCACCGGACCGCGTCCATCAGGTGGTGGGCTTTCAGGAACGAGAGCACGGCATCCCAGAAGCGGCGTCCCTCGTCGAGCGCGGTCTGGTAGGTGGTCCGGCGGTTCGGGGCCGATGCCGGGATGGCTTCGGCTCCACGCTTCTTGCGCGGCAAGGGCCGGTACGGCGCGGCGCTCTGCCGGGGCATGACGATGGCTTCAATCCACATCGCGTCACCCTCCACACTCCCGGTCCTCGGGTGGGTCTGGGGATTATCGGACATGGCGCGTGCAGGTTGCGCCCCCCTTCAGCTCGCACTCGAGGGTGGGGCCCGCTCGCCCCCATGGCATGCGTTGCCTGTCTCGGGGCTCACGGCTCGCTCGCACTTCAGGCGTGACAGAGAGCGCACGTCTGCTTGCTTGCTGGGTGTGCGCTACGCCAACTGCCTGAACTTCCAAGAGCGCAGGTCTGACAACGCGGCGGAGGGCTCCGGGCGGCCTGCCGTCCGTGCAGCCACATCCTACCTTGTGAGGCATGAAGGCATCTCGTCGGCAGCTCCCCGTCTATGTGCCGCCGCGGACGGTCTGGGTCGTCGGAACGCAGGTCCTGCTGCTCATCTTGTTCTGGTCCGTGCTCCGGGCGCTGTACCCCGTGCTCACGCTCCTGGCGGTCGTGCTGCTGCTCTCCATCGCACTGAGCCCCCTGGTGCGCCGGCTGACGCAGTGGGGGCTTCCTCGCGGCGCAGGTGTGGCCATCGTGGCGCTGGCGCTGTTGGGGATGATGGGCATCCTGGTGGGCTCGTTGGTGCCCATGCTCATCCACCAGCTTCAGGGCCTGGCCCAGTCGATGCCCGCCACGATTGAACGGCTCGCGCAGTCGCACTGGGTGGAGGAACTGGGCGCGCGTTATGGCGTACAGGTCCAGGCGGAGGACCTCATCCGCTTCGAGCCGACGGACGTCGCGGGCCGCATCATCAACGTTCTGTCGTCGACGCTGGGCCTGGTGGCGGGTGGCATCACCGTGGTGGTCCTCACGGTGTTCAGTCTGCTGTTCGGTGAAGACCTCTACGAGAGCGCCCTTCAGTGGGTGTCGCCGCGCCGCCAGCCTCGCGTGCGGCTGCTCGTGTCCCGGATGCGCAAGGCCGTCGCCAACTACCTGGCGGGGACCCTGCTGGTGATGACCATTGGCGGCACGGTCGCCGGCACCATGGCGCTCATCCAGGGCGTGCCGTACTTCCTGCCGCTGGGATTGATGGTGATGCTGATGGGCGTCATCCCCTATCTGGGAAGCATCATCAGCGCGGTGCTGGTGGGCCTCATCACCCTGGCCACCGTGGGCCTCAAGAACGCGCTCATCGCGGTGGCCGTCTTCATTGTGTACCAGCAGATTGAGGCAAACGTGCTGAGCCCCATGATTCAGCGGCGGGCGATCAAGATGAACCCGCTGCTCATCTCCATCGTGGTGCTCTGTGGTGGCGCACTGGCGGGGCTGACGGGCGTGGTCCTGGCGGTACCGCTGGCCGCCGCGGCGCAGGTGCTGGTGCATGAGGTGCTGGGGCTTCGCCAGGAGGCGTGGCAGCGCGGCCATCGGATGGAGGCCACGAAGCGGGAGCCGGGTCGAGGCGCGGTGGAGGAAGGGTTGCTCTTCGCGGGCCCCATGGCGGGACCTCGTCCGACGGCGCCGCCGAGCCCAGAGCCCCCGGCGCCGCCGAGCCCAGAGCCCCCGGCGCACTGAGCGCGAGAGCAGAAGGGCCTCCGGACATGGCGCCGGAGGCCCTTCGCGTTCATTTCGCCGTCACGCCGGGTGACGAGGGGCGTTCATCAACGGGCCGCCTGCGTCGAGCGCCCCTGCACGCTGCGCGACTTCTCCGGCGCCGAGGAGGCCACCGCGGCCGCCACGCCGAAGACGAGGTCGTCGCGGTCATTGTAGCTGCCGGAGGTGCACGCGCTCACGGTGCCGCCATACCGGAACTGCGCGCGGATGGCGTGGGTGCCCGGGGTGGAGCCCAGGTTGAACGTGTGAGTGAACGTCCGTGAGCCGCTCGTGCAGGTCATGTTCGTGGTCAGCGCCGTCCACGAAGGCGCCGAGGCGTTGGTGGTGTAGTACAGGTCGAAGCGGTCCGAGCTCCCCCAGCACCACACCGTCACCTCGGCCGTCACCTGCTTGCCGACGGTGAAGGCGCCATGGTCCACCGTGCGGATGCTCACCCGTTCAACGCTCTCATCGCTGCGGTAGGTGCCGGAGTTTCCGTCCGCGCAGGAGGCGTTGATGGTGTTGGGCTGGTTGGGTTCGGTGCCGCTGGGCATGGTGCCGCGGCCGGCGACGAGCGTCGGCCCGGTGTCGCATCCGCACACGTTGCCGCAGGACGGCGCCCGCAGCGTGGCGTTGTAGGTGGCGGGCACCGGCGTGCAGATGTTGGTGGTCGTGAAGCTGCTCACGGCGCTGTAGGCGCTGGTGCCGCAGGAGTCGGCCGCGCGCGCGCGCCAGTAGTACGGGGTGCTGCTGCTCAGCGCCGGCGTCACCGTCCACGCGCTGGAAGTCAGCGCGTTGGCGCTGGCCACCACGTTGGTGAAGGCCGCGTCGGTGGCCACCTGCACCTGGTAGGTGGCGGCGCTGGGGACGTCGCTCCAGTCGAGCGCCGCGGACGTGGCGACGCCGGTGGCGCCGTTGGCGGGGCTGCTCAGCGTGGGCGCCGCCAGGGCGACGCAGCCGCGCGTGGTGAAGGTGGACCCCGCGGACCACGTGCCCACGCCGCCGCACGAGTTGCTCGCGCGCACGCGCCAGTAGAACTGGGTGCTGGTGGCCAGGGCTGGCGACACCGTCCAGGTGCTGGCCGACAGGGCGCTGGCGCTGGCCACCACGTTGGTGAAGGCCGCGTCGGTGGCCACCTGCACCTCGTACGTGGAGGCGCCCGTCACGTCGTTCCAGTCCAGCACCGCGGACAGCTCCACGCCGGAGGCGCCGCCGGAGGGCGCGGCGAGCACGGCCGTGCCAGGAGCGGCGCAGACAGGCGTGGCGCAGGTGCACGCGCTGGCGGCGCCGTAGCACGCGTTGGAGGACGCTGGGACGATGGAGTAGCAGTACTGTCTGCCGTTGGCGACCTCGCCGTCCGTGTAGGTGGTGCCGGTGACGGTGGCGACCTTCGCCTTGCCGAAGTCGCAACCCGCGAAGCCCTCCGTCTTCATCACCCAGTACTGGCTGGCGCCCGCGGACGCGTCCCAGCTCAGGCTCACCTGGCCGTCACCCGGGGTGGCGGTGGTGTTGGCGGGCGCCGCGGAGGGGCCGGCGGCGCAGCCGCTGTTCGTCACCGTCGGCGTGGAGCAGGCGATGCGGTGCCGGTTGTACGCCGCGTAGATGGCGGACATGTGCGGCGTGCCGTTGGCCAGGTTGCCGTCGTCGTCGTCCGCCGCCAGCCACTGCATGTAGCCGTTGGTGGCGCCACAGCCGTCTGACGTGCCCGCCGAGCAGTTGCAGGCGTGCCACGTGCCCACGTTGCCGCTACCCTGGTAGAACGTCTTGTTGCCCACGATGAAGGCGGTGTTGGAGTCGTAGTTGAACGGCGGCGCCGTCAAGTCCCGCGTGACGAAGTCCCAGGCCGCCTGCCGCACGGGCGAGGCCGCGCAGTGGACCTGGCGGCTGCACGGGCCGGAGCCGGAGCTGCACATGGGGCACACGAAGTTCTGCGGCGTGGCGGGGATGTTGGGCACGCTGGCGGCCCAGTCGGCGTCACGCACGCCGGAGCACTTGGTGTTGCACCACGACGTGCCGGAGACCTGCGCCTCTTGCTGGTTGTAGCCCGTGCCGTCCGGCGTCAGGCCGCAGCCGGTGTTGACCGTCTGAAAGAAGCCGTAGCCCACACAGGACGTCTGCAGGCGGTAGATGGCCGCGATGTCCGCGTAGCCCTCCGACGAGTTGCTGAGCGAGCCGTTGGCGTCGAAGTCGTCGATGCCGTGGCCCCACTCGTGGTCGAACACGGCGCCAATCTCACCGGTGTTCCGGCAGCCGCCGCCGCTCCGGTAGAAGTTCACCGAGGAGCCGTTCCAGAAGGCGTTGCAGGTGCTGTTGATGTTGACGTTGGAGAGCAGCTGGCCCTGGAGCCAGGTGTTGGTGGGCAGCCACCCGCGGGCCTGCTCGGCCAGCTTGTTCAGCTCGTAGAAGCTGGAGCGGGATGCGGCGGTGTTGCCCGGCGACGTGCCCGGAGGCACGGTGCAGTCGTGGTTGTTGTTCACCCCGCCCAGGTTGAGGTTGCCCGTGGTGGAGCTGACGTTGATGGCGCCGCACGAGTCGCTGATGCGAACGTACTTGCCAGCCAGCGTGGTGGTGACGGTGCCGGAGCTGTAGTTGACGATGCCCGCGCCATCCGTGAAGTTGTTGGGCGCCGCCAGCCCGGTGTTGGCCCATGGCATGGGCGAGTCGGGCTGCATGGTGCCGCACGTCTCGTTGGAGGTGCAGGTGCCGATGTTGGTGGACGGATAGATGCCGCCCTTCATCTGCGCGTCGAAGTAGTGGTTGTCATCCTCGACGGCGAGCACCTCGCCGGTGTGGGCGTCCACCGTCGACTTCCAGCGCTGGTCCCCGCCCGCCTCGGAGAAGCCGTAGGTGTACACGAGCCGGTGCTCGTAGCCGGTGCCGACGGCGCCGTTGAAGGACTCGCCCTGGAGCGCCACGGGGGCAATCTCCAGCGTGGGCTGTTGCCACAGCATCTGGGGACTGGTGTTCAGTCCCACGAAGCCGTTGCCGGACACCAGCGCATCCTGCGGCGCAAGCCGGGGGCGGGTGTCGATGCGCACGTTGGCCCAGGCCTCGGTGCCGATGAGGATGAGGTTGCCGTGGCTGATGGTGGCCGCGATGCGTCCATGGCGCACGGGGACGCCGTTGACCTGCTGGGAGATGTGGACCTGGATGAGGTCGTCGTTGATGCGCGTCACCCGGGGGCTGCCCATCTGCATCAGGTCGACGTTGAACGCGGCCTGGTTGTCCGCGATGAACTTGAAGATGAGGTCACCGACGGCGGCCTCGTCCACGTCCGCGATGGAGCGGCCGATGGACTCACGGACCTCGTCCATGGTGACTTTGTTGTTGAAGCCGTCGCCAGGGATGAGGGGGATGGTGCCTTGCACCGCGGTGGGTGTTCCCGTGCGCGGGTCGACGTAGACGTTGAACTCACGTCCATTGCGTTTGAAGAAGTCATCCCACGCGTCGCCGCCGAGCGAGTTCATCCGCTGGCGGGCCTGCTGCAACGGCAGGTTCTGGATGGGCAGGTACAGCTCTGGCTTGAAGAAGGCCTTGTCGGCGACGGCGCTCTGTCCCTTGTCAGGTGGCTTGAATGCCCAGGCGGAGGTGGATAGGAGCAGGACGAGACATGCTGCTGACACCCGTGTGTGGCGCATGCGTTTCTCCTCTGCGGAACCGCGAGGCACATGTCCTCGCGGCGGCTCCTGCACGGAGCTCGTCAACGCCCATATCGGGTGCGAAAATAAATCTGAATACGTGGGATTCCGTTCGCTATTCCCGAGGAGTGTTTTGAAGGAATAACGGGCCCTAGCAGTGTTCACTGTTGGTGTGTCTGGCGTTCGAAGCGCTGTGCGCAGGACGGGGCCGTATCCCGTCGGATTGAAGTTTTTCATGAGAGCGCGAGGCGACTTCAGTCTGGCCAGATGCGCACCCAGTCATCCTGGATGAGCTTGCCGCTGGCGCGGTCGGTGCTCCCGCTGGCCATGAAGCGCCGGGGCGCGGCCAGCGCGAGGATGCCGGCCTCCACCCAGAAGAAGAGCAGCGCGGCGGCGGCGACGGCGGGCAGCCGCGTGGCCCATTTCCGTGTGGAGACGCGAGTGGCGACCACCATAAGCGGGAGCAGCAGCAGTGGGATGAGCGCGGGAAAGACGGCGAGCAGGCCGCGCGTGTAGCCGAAGAATGCGACGGTGATGAGGGCCCGGTGCAGCAGCACCGCGGTGAAGAGCGCGAAGCCGCGCCATGCGGGAAGCAAGGACAGCGCGGCGCCCGCGAGCAGCAGCAGCGTGAGCGGCCACTTCATCCATGCGCGCTCCGGCACGAAGACGTCCACGGGGGCCCGGTCGCCGCTCAAGCCCGCGGGCAGGTTGGAGGCCCCCAACCCCAGCCGGAAGCCATCCAACCAGCGGTCCAGCTTGGCCACCCACAGGCGCGCCGCGTCCGCCGGGTAATCCCTCATCCACGCGAGCCCCTCCGCGTAGCCGTGCAGCAGCAGGTGTCGCTGGGCGGCGTTGGCCACGTCCAGGAAGCCCTCCTGGCCCATCTGGTTGACGCTGTCAGGGGTGAAGCCTCCCGTGGCCGCGGCGTGGTTCGCCATGGCGAAGTTGATGGGGCCGTACACGGTGATGGGGGCCAGCACGGGCAGCGGCTCCAGGTGCGGCGTCCGGGCGTTGAGCTCGCGCAGCGCGCGCGCGTTGTGGATTGCCCAGGGGGCCAGCACGACGGCGGTGACGACCAGGGCCGCGCCCCAGCGCAGGGCCAGGGTCCGTCGGGGCGTGGCGCCTCGGTAGAGCCAGGCCCAGGCGAGGAGGAAGGGCCAGAGGTACAGGTGTTCGGCGCGGGTGAGCGAGCCCAGGCCCATGACGGCGCCCAGCAGCACGGCGCCCGTCCACGAGGGGCCCGCGCGGTGCTGGAGCATCAGCGCGCAGGTGGCCGAGAGGAAGAGGACGTAGAGCACTTCATTGCTGTACGTGGTGGACAGCACCAGCCAGCCGAAGCTGCATGCGAACAGGGCGGCGCCCAGCATGCTCCAGCCGGTGCCCAACACCTTGCGCCACCACCACCCCGTGAAGGCGACGGTGCCCGCGTTCAGCAGCGCCAGCGCGAGCTTGTACGGATAGGCGCTGCCCTGCGGTGGGCCCAGTACGCGGTAGAGCAGCCCCAGGAGCCACGGGAACAGGGGCGGGTGGTAGGGCAGGGTGACGGGCCCGGTGTGCCCCCGCGCGAGGTCGGCGGCGTAGGCGTGGAAGAAGCGCGCGTCACCGTAGAAGAAGATGGAGAAGGGCCAGGTCCGGTCGGGCGACGCCTGCAGGTAGAGCCAGCGCAATAGCAGGCTGAGGCTGAAGGTCGCGGCGGCGCCCAGGGTCACCGGGTGCCGCCGGCACAGCTCGCTCACAGCGGTGAAGCGCCTGCGCATGCCACCCCCTGACGCGTTGCCCGCCACCTTAGCCAGGCGCGAGCGCGGCGGCCAGGCGGCGCTCAGCTCCGCAGGGGCGGCTTGCCCTGGTGCGCCACCAGCAGGTCATGCATGTCGTTGGCGTGCTCCTCCTCCTTGGCGAGGATGTCCTCCATCATCCGCCGCGTCGTCGGGTCATGGTTGGCGAAGTAGCGAACCAGCTCCTGGTACGTCTGGATGGCGATGCGCTCGGCGATGAGGTTCTCCTTGATCATGTCCACCAGGTTCTGCCCCTCGGCATACTGGCTGGCGCTGCGGGACAGCAGGCCTTCGGGGTTGAAGTCCGCCTTGCCACCGAGCTGGTTGATGCGCTCGGCGATGCGGAGCGCGTGCTCCTGCTCCTCTCGGGCGTGCTCTCCAAACTCGTCCTTCACGGACTCGCTCTGGATGCCGACTGCGGCGATGTAGTGGTAGGTGTAGCGCAGCACGCACACGATCTCCGTCGCCAGCGCGTCGTTGAGCAGTTTGATGGTGGCGTTGACGTCGCCCTCGTAGTCCTCGGTGATGGCGCCTTCCTCCAGGTGCTCCCGGGCGCGGCGGCGAATCTCGGTGATGTCCGTGAGGAAGGGCTGCTGGACTTCGGCCATGGTGGTCCCCCTGTTCTGGGCTTCGCGCAAAGGTAGGAAGGGCGAGGCGCGAGGAAGCCACCCACGGGAGGAACAGTCCGCCACCACGCCCCGAGGGCGGGCGAGGGCGCGGGGACTCCTTCCGGGCTTTCAGAAAAACGACGAACTTCCACACGTCGGTGGCAGGCTGCGCGCGTTCGTTTCCTAGACTCGGCCGAAGCGGCAGTCGTCCGCTCCGTCTGCCTTGATGCCCGGCATGGAGGGAAGTGTGTCCCACGCAGGTGAGCAGTCCATCCTGGCCATCGACCTCGGGACGTCCGCTGTCAAGGTGGCGGCTGTCTCGCTGAGGGGACGGATTCTGGGCGGCGACGTGGAGCCGCTGGAGCTGTCCCTGCTCCCGGATGGGGGCGCCGAGCAGCAGCCAGAGGCATGGTGGCGCGCCATCGTCCTGGCGACGCGGCGCCTGCTGTCCTCTGGGGCCGTGCGCGCGGAGGACGTCATCGGCGTCAACTGCAGCTCACAGTGGTCTGGCACCGTCGCGGTGGACGCATCCGGCACGCCCGTGTGCCCCGCGCTCATCTGGATGGACTCGCGCGGTGCGCCGGACGTGAAGCGCGCGGTGGGCGGCTTCCCCTCCGTGGAGGGCTATGACGTTCGCCACCTGATGACGTGGATTCGCCTGTCGGGCGGCGTGCCCAGCCTTTCGGGCAAGGACCCGGTGGGCCACATCCTCTACCTGCGACGCGAGCGCCCGGACGTGTATCGCCGGACGTACAAGTTCCTGGAGCCGAAGGACTGGCTCAACCTGAAGCTGAGTGGCCGCTGCGCCGCCTCGTATGACTCCATCACCCTGCACTGGGTGACGGACAACCGCGCGCTGGGCCGCATCGCCTATGACGACCGGCTGCTGAAGCTCGCGGGGCTCGAGCGGGAAAAGCTCCCGGACCTGGTCCCTGCCTCGACGGTGCTGGGGCCCCTCCATGCGCGGGCCGCGAGCGAGTTGGGCCTGCGCGAGGACGTACAGGTGGTGACGGGCGCGCCGGACATCCTCGCCGCCGCCGTGGGCTCTGGCGCAGTGGGGGACTTCGAGCCCCACCTGTGCGTGGGGACCTCGTCGTGGCTGTGCTGCCACGTGCCCTACAAGAAGACGGACCTCTTCCATCAGATGGCGTCGCTGCCGTCCGCGCTGCCCGGTCGCTATCTGCTGGCCAACGAGCAGGAGTCCGCCGGCATCTGCCTCACCTTCCTCAAGGACAACATCCTCTACGGCCGGGACGCGGAGGCGGGGCCGGACGGTGATGCGCCGGACCTCTACCGGGTGATGGAGGCGCAGGCGGGCAACGTCCCCGCGGGCAGCGACCAGCTCATCTTCCTTCCCTGGCTCAACGGCGAGCGCAGCCCCGTGGACGACAAGTCGCTGCGCGGTGGCTTCTTCAACCAGTCCCTGAAGACGACGCGGGCGCACATGGTCCGGGCAGTGTTGGAGGGCGTGGCCTACAATTCGCGCTGGCTCTTCACCTATGTGGAGAAGTTCGTGGGCCGGCGGCTGGACTCGCTGCGCATCATCGGCGGAGGGGCCCGCTCCGCGCTGTGGTGCCAGATTCACGCGGACGTGCTGGGCCGCTCGGTGCAGCAGGTGGACGAGCCCGTGCTCGCCAATGCACGAGGCGCCGCGTTCCAGGCCGCGGTGGCGCTGGGGCAGTTGACGGTGGAGGAGATTCCCTCGCTCGTGCCGGTCGCCCGCACCTTTCATCCGGATTCGAAGAACGCGGCGCTCTACGACGAGCTGTTCCGCGAGTTCGTCAACATCTACAAACACAACAAGGCCATCTTCGCGCGGCTCAATCGCGCGCGAAGCGCCTGAACCCCCGAGGAGTCCGCCATGGCACTTCCAGACCTGAAGGCGCTGAGCCTGCTCAACCACGTCCCGCCGCGGTTGCTGTCCGCGGCCGAGCGCTACCTCAAGGCCGTTCCGGGCGTGAAGGGCCTGCTCAACCGGGAGACGGGCACGCTGCTGTCTGAACTGGAGAGCGGCCTCAAGCCCTACCGCGGGAAGATGCAGTCGTTCGACCACCTGCCGCCGACGGGGCGCGCGCGCGAGGACGTGCTGCGCGAACTCCAGGCCCTGGAGTCGCAGGAGGAGTACCGCTGGCGCGAGGGCCGCGTGTCCGGCGGTGTGTACAACGGTGACGCGGAGCACATCGCGTTCCTCAACCGCGTCTATGCGCTGCATTCACAGAGCAACCCGCTGCACGCCGACCTGTGGCCCAGCGCCACCAAGTTCGAGGCGGAGGTGGTGGCGATGACGGCCAGCATGCTCGGCGCGGACGTGGCGAACGCGGGTCAGCCGGAGGAGGCACGCATCTGCGGGGCCATGTCGTCCGGTGGCACCGAGAGCATCATGCTGGCGATGAAGACGTACCGGGACTGGGCCCGGGACACCAAGCGCATCACCCGGCCGGAGATGGTGGCGCCCGCCAGCGCGCACCCGGCCTTCGACAAGGCGGCGCACTACTTCGGCATCAAGATGGTGCGGGTGCCGGTGGGCCCGGACTACCGCGCCGACGTGGCCGCCATGCGCAAGGCCATCAACCGCAACACCATCGTCCTTGTCGGCTCGGCGCCCGGCTTTCCGCACGGTGTCATCGACCCCATCGAGGCGCTGTCCGAGCTCGCGCGCAAAAAGCGCATCGGCTTCCACACCGACGCGTGCCTGGGCGGCTTCGTGCTGCCCTTCGCCATGAAGCTGGGTTACGACGTGCCGCCCTTCGACTTCCGGCTGCCGGGCGTGACGTCCATGTCCGTGGACACGCACAAGTTCGGCTACGCGGCCAAGGGCTCGTCGGTGGTGTTGTACCGGGGCACGGAGCTGCGCTCGCACCAGTACTTCACGGCGACGGACTGGCCTGGTGGCATCTACTTCTCGCCCACCTTCTCCGGCAGCCGGCCAGGGGCGCTCATCGCCTCGGCGTGGGCCGCGCTGGTGAGTACGGGGGAGCAGGGCTATCTGGACGCCACCCGGCACATCCTGGAGACAGCGGCGGCCATCAAGCAGGGCATCCGCGATATGCCCGAGCTGCACGTGCTGGGGGACCCGCTGTTCGTCATCGCCTTCGGCTCGGAGTCCCTGGACATCTTCCAGGTGATGGAGCGGATGAGCGAGCACGGGTGGAACCTCAACGGCCTGCACAAGCCGTCCGCCGTCCACCTGTGCGTCACGCTGCGCCACACGCAGCCCGGCGTCGCGGAGCAGTTCCTGGTCGACCTGCGCGACGCCGTGGACTACGTGAAGTCCCACCCCAGCGCGAAGGGGACGATGGCGCCCGTGTACGGCATGGCCGCCTCCGTGCCCTTCCGCGGCCTGGTGAGTGACCTGCTCAAGAATTACATGGACCTGCTCTACAAGGTGTGAGCGTCACCCCTTCAAACAGCTGTCCCCGCCAGGAAGGATGAGATGCTGGATGGCGGGCAGGTGTGCGCGGCAAGAGGGGGGCTCCGGCGGCATGGCCTGGCCCCTGTGCGGACGGTTGCTCCTTTTCAACGCGCGATTCCGTCAAGCGCGGCGATGCTCTTTTCCGGCAATACGAGCGTCGCCGCGGCGACGTTCTCGCGCAGGTGCGGGACCGACGACGTACCCGGGATGAGCAGGATGTTCGGCGCGCGGTGCAGCAGCCACGCGAGCGCGACCTGCATCGGCGTCGCGCCCAGCTCGCTCGCGACTTCAGACAGCGTCGAGGACTGGAGCGGCGTGAAGCCGCCGAGCGGGAAGAACGGCACGTAGGCGATGCCCTGCTTCGCCAGCGCGTCGATGAGCGCGTCGTCTCCGCGATGCGCCAGATTGTAGTGGTTCTGCACGCACACGACCTCGGTGAGCGCTTGCGCCTGCTCGACCTGACGCGCCGTCACGTTGCTGAGGCCGATGTGGCGAACGAGCCCCTCGCGCTTGAGCTCGATGAGGACGGCGAGCTCTTTGTCGAGCGGGCCTTCCGTCGGCGTCATGCTCATCATGCGCAGGTTCACGACGTCGATCGCGTCGAGCCCGAGGTGGCGCAGGTTGTCCTGGATGTCCGAGCGGATTTCGGCGGGCGACAGCGCCGGGAGCCACGACTTGTCCGCGCCACGCCGCCCACCCACCTTCGACACAATCACGACATTCTTGGGATACGGATGCAGCGTGTCGCGAATGAGCTGGTTCGTGACGTGTGGCCCGTAGGCATCGCTCGTGTCGAAGTGGTCGATGCCGATGGAGATCGCCTCGCGCAGCACCGCGGCAGCCGCTTCGGGATCACGCGGCGGTCCCCAGACGTGAGGGCCCGCGAGCTGCATGGCGCCATAGCCCATGCGGTGCACCGTGAGCGATGTGCCGGGGAACGTGAACCGACCGCCGAGCTTGTCTGTATTGGTCATGCGCTTGAATCTAACGATGGTCACAGTCCACACCAGCAAATAGGATGCATGGCAATCATGAATGCTGTTCGTGCCAGGAATCTCGACCTCAACCTGCTGCGAGTGCTCGTCGCCGTCGCTGACACGGGATCGGTCACGAAGGCGGCCGCGCGGCTCTACCTCACGCAGTCAGCGGTGAGCGCGGCGCTCGCCCGGCTCAGCGAGTCGCTGGACACGCCGGTGCTCGTGCGCCACGGCCGCGGCGTGATCTTGACGAGCCGGGCAGCACGCCTCGTGACCGAGGTCCGTCCGCTGCTCGAGGCGATGCTCCAGGCCTCGCTCGCACCGGCGCGCTTCGACCCGCGCACGAGCGAGCGGACCATCCGCCTGGGGCTCTCCGACTTCGGAGACGAGTGGCTGCTGCCACCGCTGCTGCGCCGGCTCGGACGCGACGCACCCAAGATGCGGCTCGTCTGCATTCCGGTCCAGTTCCGTACGGTGGTCGAGGCGCTGGCGACCCGTCGCGTCGACCTCGCGGCGACGGTCATCGACAAGCTGCCGCAGGCCATCCTGCGCACACCGCTCATCCGCGGCCACTTCGTTTGCCTGTTCGACCCGCGCCACGTACGCCTCGCTCGGCGCGCGGCCCAGCAAGCGCACGTATCTCGCGCAGGAGCACGTCATCGTCTCCTACAACGGCGACCTCCGCGGCACGGTCGAGGACACATACGGCGTCGAGCGACGCGTCCGCTGTTCGGTCGCGAGCTTCAGCGCGATCGGCGCCATCGTCGACGGCAGCCAACTGGTGGCGACCTTGCCCGACGTCTTCGCGGCGCAACTCCTGCGGCAGCGTCCGCACCTTCGCAGCGCGCCCTTCCCCTTCGCGCACCGCGCTGGCGGCATGGACCTGCTCTGGCCCGCCGCGCTGGATGACGACGACGCGTGCGCCTTCGTACGCGCCGCGATCATCGATATCGTTAAGCAGGTGCCCGCGACCCCTTGACGCTCTCGCAGTCGCTCTCCAACACCTCGCCGCCCCCCGACCGCGTGGGGGCCGAGCGAGTTGCTCGGCCCCATCTGCCGAGGCTCCTTCCGTCGAATTAAAGCGATCGGCTGGCGATCTCCGTCAGCTCCGCGTCCGTCAGCACCAGGGGGTTGGCCTTCATGCTGCTGGCCCCCTTGGCCTTCGCGACCAGCGCGGGCACCTGGGCCTCCGTCACCCCGTACCGTCTCAGCCCCGGCACACCCAGCGCCGCGCGCAGTTCGTCCACCCACGCCACGGCGTCCTCGGCCCTTGCATCCACCCGCCCTGTCAGCAGCGCCGCCAGCTCCCGCGCCCGGGGCAGGGACGGATGCTCCGGCGCCCGGGCTCGCAGCGCGCGCAGGTTGACGTCCAGCACCGCGGGCAGCAGCGCCGCGCACACCGCCCCGTGGGGCGCGTCGAACATGCCGCCCACGGGCGCGGCGAAGCCGTGCACCGCGCCCAGGCCGGCGTTGGCCAGACACAGGCCGCCGAAGAGGCTGGCCAGCGCCAGGTCCTCGCGCGCGGGCGCATCCGCGCCGTCCAGCACCGCGCGCCGCAGCGAGCGGGCCGACCTTCGCAGGCCCTCTCGTGCCAGCGCGTCCGTCAGCGGGTTGGCGCGCGCGGAGAGGAAGGGCTCGATGAGCTGCGACAGCGCATCCATGCCACTGGACGCCAGCACGGCGGCCGGCGCCCCCGTGAGCAGGTTCGGGTCCACCAGCGCCACGCGCGGCAACATGTGCGGACTGCGCAGGCTGGCCTTCACCTTCGCGTCCTTCGAGCCGAGCACCGCGTTGCGCGTCACCTCGGAGCCAGTGCCAGCCGTGGTGGGGATGGCCATGAAGGGCAGGGACGGGCGGGTGAGCGGCTGGCCCCGGCCAATGACTTCCAGGTAGTCCAGCGGGTCGCCCCCATTGGCGGCGAGCACGGCAATGGCCTTGCCCGCGTCCAGCGCGCTGCCTCCGCCCAGGGCCACCACCGCGTCACAGCCCGCTTCCTTGACGCGCGCGGTGCCTTCGCGAGCACGCTCCACCGTGGGCTCGCCGTCCACGGAAAAGACAGTCACCCCCAAACCCAGGCGCTCCAAGGCTTCCTGGAGAGGCCGTGCGCGTGTGGGATTGGCGCCAGTGACGAGCAGCACCCGGGAGCCCCCGAGGCCGCGGATGGCCTCCGGCGCTTCGGCCAGGCGGCCCGGGCCGAAGAGGACGCGAGTGGCGGTGGCGAACTCGAACGAGGAAGACGCGCTCACGTCCGTCACCATCCGGCGTCGTCGGGGAAGCGGTTGACGAACCTCCGGCTGGTGCGGGGCTCCGCCATCATCGGCGCCACGGTGTCGCGCCAGGTGAGGTAGTGCGCCGTCTGCTTGTGCGCTGCGGGGGCCTGCGGCGTCCGGTACGCCTCCACGAGCACGAAGCGCGTGGGCGCCTCGGCGTCCTGCATGACGTCGAAGCGCGCAATGCCAGGCTCCTTCACGCTTTCGCGCGCGTTGGCGAGCGTGGCCTGGTGGAAGGCGTCCACGTGCTCCGGCTTGACGTGGACCTGGACGTGAACGACGAGGAGGCTGTGGGACATGTCCTGGAAACTACTCCGGGCCGGGGCCGCGTGGGGACGCGGCCTCCGGCCCAGGAGGGGGCAGGGGTGTTGGCTGCCCGTCAGTGACTACGGGGCCTTGAGGACCGTCGTCGGGCTGATGACGTCTTCCAGCTTGCGGGCCATGGTCCACCCGTCGTGGTAGACGATGCCCACGGGGCTGATGGTGTCGTTCCGGTACAGGCCGACCTTCAGGTAGTTGAGCTGGCCCTTGTACTGCGTGGCGATGAAGCGCTTGGGCAGCACCACCTTGCCGTCCAGGTACAGCTCCACGAAGCCCACCTTCGAGTCCGGCGACCACTTCACGTGGAAGATGAAGTCCAGCCAGCGACCGCGAACCAGCGGCGTGCGCCAGACGATGGTGCCCGGGTTGCCGCCGATGTTGAGGCGAATCTCCTCGCCGTAGACGTAGAACTCCACCGGGGGCGAACCCGAGTTGCCCTCGTGGTGCCACTGGGTGAAGAGCTGCCACGTCTTCGCGCTGGGGAAGCTCGAGTCGAACATGGTGCTGAAGCGGTAGTAGTACTCGGAGTTCACGGGCTCGCGCGTCATGCGCACCAGCTCGTTGCGGTTGCCGCTGGAGTTGATGGGGTCGTCACCCTTGCGCACGGTGGCCTTGAGGGCGTAGCGGCCCTGCCGCAAGGGCGAGCTCACCAGCGCCAGCCGGTCCGCGCTCACCATCTGCGTGTGACTCCACTGGGAGCGGCTGTTGGTCTCGAAGTCACCGACCCACACCACACTGGCGCCATTGCCCGGCTGGGGTTGCTCCGGCGTGGGGTTCGGCTCCGGAGTGGGGGTCGGCTCGGTAGGAGGCACCGTCGACGACGTGGACGAGCAGGCACGCGCCTCGGCGATGCTGGCCCACTCGTTCAGGCTGTTGCCCTGGAACGTGACGCGGACGCGCCGCGTGTTGATGGTGGGGAAGCTGTACGTCTCCGCGGCGGCCGTCTTGCCGCTGCTCTTTCCCGAATAGACCTGTGTATAGGTATAGCCGTCCGGTGAGACCGAGACGAAGAAGTCATTCGCGCGGAGGTTGCCCTGATGCCACGCGACGGAGACACCGGCGACCTTTTGGATGGAGCCCAAGTCGTAGTCAATCCAGGAGCCCTTGCCGAGGCGGCTCCACCGGGTGCCCAGATTGGAGTCCATGGTATTGGCCGGAACGTTTCCATCATGGCCATTGGAAATCACCGACCGGGCCGTCAGCTGGGTGCAGCCCGTCGTGGTCAGCGCCGCGGCGCTGACCGTCTGGTTGTCGGGGGTATCGAATTCAATGGGGGACGCGTCGGATTCGGGGGAGACATCTTCCGGGGCGCCACAGCCCGTGCCGCTCATACCGAGCAGCGTTCCAACCAGCAGGAGGGTCTTCTTCATGGGGGGCTCTCTGGGAACAAAGGACAGACAGGTGGTGACTCCGCGCCGTGGGGGGACGGGCGGAGGGTGTTTGGCTTTGCTAGGTGGGCTTCTCCAAGGTCACGGCGGGTGATTGCCGTGTCGTGCTCTCAACGAGCATCCGCCAAAAGTATTTCGTATTCAACACGCGATTTCGAGCTCGCCTGCTCGCCAGGCGTCGCCCGGGGCGTACCTTGTTGCTGTTTCATCTGGCCTGATTGGAATTGTTTGTCATTGTGCGATGCGGGCGCTGGAGGCGCGCTGGGCGTGAGGCTTTCCATGCACTGCGGGCCTGGGTGGGCGCCGGGGCGCACTGCGACGCGAGTCGAGGGTGTGCGGTGGGGAGCGAACACTCCCACACCCCTGGCGACCGGAGGCGCGAGGTGCGTGCAGGCGCTACAACACCCCGGGTCGTACCGGCGACGCGAAGGACCGGCGCTCGACTCACACAGCGTCATCCTTCAGGGAGGTGGCCATGAACCCGGCTTCGGGCTCGTGCGTTGCGTGTGGGGCGCGTTTCCTGGGAGGCGTACTGGCGTGTCCGCGGAGCGCGGCGGGGGTACCCCGGGACGCGCCGGTCCGCCGGTGGGCGCCTGGGTTGTGCCACCCGCCGCTGGTGGGCCGCGTCGCGGTGCTGAAGCGACTGGTGGGGCTGGCGGAGGACGTGCGGCGCGGGCTGGGACGTGCGGTGTGGTTGATGGGGGAGGCGGGGATGGGCAAGACGCGCGTCAAGGACGCCTTCGTGGAGCGCCTGGCCTCGGAGGGCTTCGAAGTCTGGGAAGGCAGTGGCCTGGCGTTGCCGGGCGCACCGGCGGGCATCTTCCGGGAGCTGCTGGACGCCACGCGGGCGCTCAGCCCGCCCTCCGGGACGGGCCGCGTGTCCAGCGCGGACGCGGAGCGAATCCAGCGCTTCCTGGAGGGTCGTGAGCGCCAGGGCATTCCGGCGAGCCTCGCCTCCGAGCGCACCGCCCTGTTCGACTCCCTGTGCCACGCGCTGATGCCCCACCGCCGTCCGCGCCTGCTGGTGCTGGAGGACTGGCAGCACGGGGACGCGCTCAGCCATGCGCTGGTGGAGGAGCTGGTGTCGCGGCTGTCGCACACGCCGCTGCTGTTGCTGGCGCTCCAGCGCCCCAGCGGCACGGCGCCGGCGCCCCTGTCGGCGGAGGTCCTGACGGTGGGGCGGCTGGGGCCCGCCGAGTCCGCGGCGCTGCTGGAGGGGCGGCTGCGGCACCGGGGAGCCCTGACGCCCGCGGCCCGGGAGGCGGTGCTGCGCGGCAGCGCCGGACACCCGCTGCACCTGCTGCACGCGGTGACGCTGCATGAGGAGCAACCGGAGCGGGAGGCGCCAGTCATGGGCGAGGCGGCGCTGGCCGCGCGGCAGGCCTTGTTGCCTCCGGTACAACGGGACGTGCTGCGAGCGGCGTCGGTGCTGGGCCCGTCGTTTCCCCGGGCGGTGCTGGTGGCGTTGGCGGGTGGGGTGGGGCCGCTGGCGCTGCTGGAGACGGGGGGCTGGCTGCGCTCCGTCGCGGGAGGCCGGTACACGTGGGCGGTGGAGCCCGCACCGGGTGTCGATGAACTCTCCGAGGAGGAGCTTCCCGCGGCGCACCGAAGGGCCGCGGAGGCCTATGAGGCCCTGCCGGAGCCGCTGCGTCAACGCGCCTGCATGGAGTTGACACGGCAATGGCTGTCAGCGGAGGAGTCCTCCCGGGCGCTGCCCTGTCTGGTGTCACTGGCGGGCTGGCATCTGGCGGCATTGGAGCCGGGGCCCGCCATGGCTGTGTATCGCTTCGCGTTGGGTCTGGCGGATGCGCTAAAGCCAGACGCCGCGCGGGAGTGGCGGCGGCGGCTCTGGGAATACATGGGCGACGCGCACCGGCTGGCGGGTGAGCCCGTCGAAGCGGAGGCCGCGTGGCACACGGCGCGGAAGCTGGATGATGAGGGGTTGGCGTCTCCCGCGGGAGACCGGGCCCGGCGTCTGTTCAAGCGGGCGTCGGTGGTGCTCTCGCTCGGCAGGTATGAGGAGGTGCTGGGGCTCGACAGGGAAGGGCGCCGGGACTGTCTGTCCGCGGCGCCGCTGCTGTCCGTGTCGCTGGATGCGCTGTCCGCGCTGGCGCTGTCCGCGCTGGGCCGGTTCGAGGACGCGCGCGCGCGGGTCGTCCTGGCCCGCGAGCAGTTGCTGCAGGCGGCCCAGGAAGACGGCCCCGCGAGGGCGGGCGTGGAGGCGCTGCTCCACCGGGCCATGGGCAGCGTACAGCTCGGGCTGGGGTTCCCGGAGGCGGCGGCGTCCGAGTACGTCCAGGTCCTGCGCTGGAGCGAGCGGTCGGGGGACACGTGGGAGCACTCCACCGCGCTGCTGAACCTGGGCGATGCGTATTCGCGCGCGGGAGACAGGGAGCGCGCGGCGCACTTCTTCCAACTGTCGCTGGAGCTGGATTCACGCACGGGCGACCGCCGGGGCATGGCCTACACGCACCATGGACTGGCGCTGCTGCACACGCGCGCGGGTGCGCCGGAGTTGGCGAAGGAAGACGCGCTGCGAGGGCTCCAGCTGGCGTCCATGCTGGAGGACCGGCGCCTCCAATCGCTGCTCCGGTGCGTGCTGGGGCGGGCCCAGTTGCAGCTGGGCGAATGGGAAGAGGCCGGCCGTCAGCTCCAGCTCGCGGCGAGAGATGCCTCCGCCGTGGGGGCTCGCCTGGAGCTGCTTCAGGCGGAGGCGTGCCTGCGGGTGCTGGAGGCGCGGCGCTGAGCGTCAGGGGCCGCGGCGGGCCTGCGCCGCACTCCTCGCTACCCACGGGGCCGGGAGGCATGAAATTGTTCATGCGTGATTGAAATCGAGAGCATCGAGGCCTTCGAACGGCACCTCGCGGCGGGCGCCGGGTTCGCCAACGTCATCATCCAAGGATTGGACCTGCGGGGGTACACCCAGGCGCTGGCCTCCGCCGAGCTCGTGGGCGCCGTCTTCCTGGGCTGTGTGCTGGAGAAGGACGCGCTGAAGGCCACCGTGGAGCACGGGGCCATGGTGTTCCCGCCCATCTCCGGCGTGCCCTATCAGCCCTACCGTGGCGCGCTGTACTCGCCGGAGGAGCTGTACTCGGGCTTTGACCCCGCGCGGCCGGAGTCCTACGCGGACACGCCGGATGCGCGCATCTACGCGCACTGGGCGGCGAACGGGCGCGGCAATCCTCCCACGCTGCTGGAGACGCTGGCGCAGCGGCTCCATGACCACTCGGTGACGGAGGCCATGGAGGCGCTGCTGTACCCGTCGGGTGGCGTGCGCAAGGTGGTGGCCATCATGGGGGGCCACTCCATGAAGCGCGGCCAGCCGGACTACCGCGTGGTGGCCTCCCTGGCGCGTGAGCTGGCACGCCGTGGCTTCTTCATGGTCAGCGGCGGAGGCCCGGGGGCCATGGAGGCCACGCACGTGGGCGCGTGGTTCGCGCGGCGCACGGAGGCGGAGCTGGACGCGGGGCTGGCCATGCTCGCGCGGGCGCCCAGCTACACCGACCGGGAGTGGCTCGCGCGCGCCTTCGATGTTCGCCGCGCCTTCCCCCTGGGTGAGGACGACCTGCCGTACTGCGCCAGCCTGGGCATCCCCACATGGCACTACGGGCACGAGCCGCCCAACCCCTTCGCCACGCACATCGCGAAGTACTTCGCCAACAGCGTGCGGGAAGACGGTCTGCTGACCATCGCCAAGGGCGGCATCGTCTATTCACCCGGCAGCGCCGGCACCATCCAGGAGGTGTTCCAGGACGCGTGCCAGAATCACTACAACTCGGTGGGCGTCATCAGCCCCATGATCTTCCTGGGCACCGAGTTCTGGACGCGCACCCGGCCCGTGTACCCGCTGCTGCATCAACTCGCGCAGGGCTACGACTACGCGCGCTACCTCATGCTCACGGATTCGCAGGAGGAGGTCGTCCGGGCGCTGGAGGCGTATGACCGCGAGGCGCACCCGTCTCCCTGAACGCCCGCGGCCTCGCCGGGATTCTCCGAGTCTCCCGCCTCCAGCGGGCAGGCACGGGGGCAGGGGCCCGGCGAATTCGCCTGGACGTGGTCGCCCCACTGCGTTGTCGCTGTTCGACGCAGCCGGGGCGGCGTATCCTCGCGGTCTCGGGAAGGAGCGCTCGGATGCGGCCCCGGGCCGTCTTCTTTGACTTGGATGACACGCTGATTGACCGCGCGGGCGCCTTCACGCGCTACGTGGACTCGCTCGTCTCCCGCTACCTGTCGTTGCTCCCCGCGGCTCGGCGTGCCGACGCCGTGGCCTGGATGCACGCGGTGGATGCGCGTGGCGGCGCGTCCCGGAGTGCGTTCTGTCAGCAGGTGACGGAGGCGTTCCCCTGCCTGGGCCTCACGCCCGACGCGCTCTGGGAGGACATGGCGACGCGCCTGCCTCAGCTCGTCCAGGCGGACGCGGGCGTCTGTGATTGGGTGGCCTCCGTGGCCCGCTGCCGGCCGGTGGTGGTGGTGTCCAATGGCTCGGCGCGGGTGCAGCGCACGAAGCTGGCCCGCGCGGGGCTCGCGGAGGTGCTGCCGGAGGTCTTCCTCTCCGGCGAGGTGGGCGCGGCGAAGCCGGATGCCCGCATCTTCGAGGCCGCGCTGGCCCACGTCGGACGTTCGCCGGAAGAGGTGCTGCACGTGGGCGACGACCCGGAGCGGGACGTCGTGGGCGCCGCGCGGCTGGGGCTGGCCACCTGCTGGGTGTCTCACGGCCGGCCGTGGCCCTCCGCGCTGCCGCCGCCCACGTTCACGGTGGAGTGCATCCCTTCGCGCATCGACGACATCGCCGGAGTGCTCACGCGATGGACATGAACGCCGTGGTCGGCTCGCACGACCTGCTCTTCATCACCCTGGACACGCTGCGCTTCGACGTCGCCGAGGCGCTCGCGGCCCAGGGGCGCACGCCGAACCTCTCCGCGCTGCTGCCCGGAGGCCGGTGGGAGCCGCGGCACTCCCCCGCGAGCTTCACGTACGCGGCGCACCACGCCTTCTTCGCGGGCTTCCTGCCCACGCCCGCCACGCCGGGGCCGCATCCCCGGTTGTTCTCGATGCGCTTCGAGGGCAGCGAGACGACGGCCTCCACCACCTGTGTGCTGGACGCGCCGGACCTCGTCACCGGGCTGGCGGGCCGCGGGTACCACACCGTCTGCATTGGCGGCGTGGGCTTCTTCAACAAGCGCAATCCGCTAGGCAACGTGCTCCCCGGGCTCTTCGCGGAGAGCCACTGGCGCTCCGAGCTGGGCGTGACGGACGCGCGCTCCACCGAGCACCAGGTGGCGCTGGCCGTCCAGCGGCTGGAGGCGCTGCCACGTGAGCAGCGCGTCTTCCTCTTCATCAACGTGTCGGCGCTGCACCAGCCGAACCGGCACTATGTGCCTGGTGCCACCCAGGACTCACGCGAGTCCCACGCCGCGGCCTTGGAGTACGTGGACTCGCGGCTCCCTCCGTTGTTCGCGGCCCTGCGGCGCCGGGGGCCCGCCTTCTGCATCGTCTGCTCGGACCATGGCACCACCTACGGCGAGGACGGCTTCACCGGCCATCGCCTGGCGCACCCCGTGGTGTGGACGGTGCCCTACGCTGAATTCCTGCTACCTCGAGAAACCGCACCATGACGCGTCTGGAGCAGATGCTCGAAGGGTCGCCCTATGTGGCGTACCTCTACGGCTACCCACACAAGACGGCCTACCGGCCCTTCACCCCCGCGCTCCCGCTGGAGTCCGTCTGGGCGGAGGAGCGGCGCGACGCGCTGTTCCTCTACATCCACGTGCCCTTCTGTGAGATGCGCTGCGGCTTCTGCAACCTCTTCACCGCCGCCGGGCCGAAGCAGGACGTGGTGGACGGGTTCCTGGGCGCCCTGGTGCGCGAGACGAAGCGGGTGAAGGAGGCGCTGGGGACGGCGAGCTTCGCCCGGGCCGCCATTGGCGGTGGCACGCCGACGCTGCTGGACGTGGCGGGGTTGAACACCGTGTTCGACCTGGCCGAGGGCGTCATGGGCGCGGACATGAAGAACATCCCCGTGTCCGTGGAGGTGTCGCCGGAGACGGTGGACGCGCAGAAGCTCCAGGTGCTGCGCTCGCGCGGCACGGACCGGGTGAGCATGGGCATCCAGAGCTTCATCGAGGCGGAGGTGGCCGCGGTGAAGCGGCCCCAGAAGACGGCGCAGGTGGAGGCCGCGCTGGAGCTCATCCGCTCCACGGGCTTCCCCACGCTGAACCTGGACCTCATCTACGGCATGGAGGGGCAGACGAAGGAGAGCTTCCTCTACTCGCTGCGCACGGCGCTCCGTTACTCGCCGGAGGAGATTTATCTCTACCCGCTCTACGTCCGGCCGCTGACCTTCCTGGGCAAGAAGGCGCGGGCGTGGGACGACCTGCGCCTGTCGTTGTACCGCGTGGGCCGCGACTTCCTCCTGTCGGAGGGCTACACGCAGGTCTCCATGCGGATGTTCCGCGCGCGCCATGCGCCGGACGCGGGCGGTCCGGTGTATCGCTGCCAGGAGGACGGCATGGTGGGGCTGGGCTGCGGGGCGCGCTCGTACACGGGACAGGTGCATTACTCGTCTGAGTACGCGGTGGGCTCTCGCGAGGTGCGCTCCATCATCTCGTCGTATAGCGAGCGGACCGAGGCGTCCTTCGGTGAGGTGGGCTACGGCTTCCGCCTGGACTCCGAGGAGCGGCGGCGGCGCTACATGCTGTTGTCCCTGCTGGCGGACGGCGTGGACCTGGCCGTCTACCGGCAGCGCTTCTGCACCGACGCGCTGGAGGATTTCCCGGAGCTGGAGGAGCTGGAATCGCACGGGCTGGCGCGGAAGAACGGCGGGGTGGTGCAGCTCACCGCGGCGGGCGTGGAGCGCTCCGACCTGATTGGTCCCTGGCTGCACTCCGACCAGGTGCAGGCGATGATGAAGGAGTACGCCTGGCGATGAAGCTCACCGTGCTCTATCGGGGCCCGCTGTCGAGCTGCAACTACGGCTGCGAGTACTGCCCCTTCGGCAAGTGGAAGCACACCGACGAGGAGCTGGCCAAGGACCGCGCGGACCTGGAGCGCTTCGTCGCGTGGGTGGAGGCGCGGACGCAGGACACGGTGTCGGTGTTCTTCACGCCATGGGGCGAGGCGCTCATCTGGCCCTGGTACCAGGAGGCGCTGACGCGCCTGTCACACCTGCCGCACGTGGAGCGGTTGGCCATCCAGACGAACCTGTCCTGCAAGCTGGACTGGGTGGCCCAGGCGCGCGCGGACAAGCTGGGCATCTGGGCCACGTACCATCCGGAGTGGACGAAGCGGCACCGCTTCGTGGCCCAGTGCGCGAAGCTGACGGAGCTGGGCGTGCGGCACAGCGTGGGCGTGGTGGGCTTCCTGCGCTTCACGGAGGAGGCGGAGACCCTGCGCGCCGAGCTGCCCGCGGACACCTACTTGTGGATCAACGCGGTGAAGGACGGGCAGGAGGAGCCGTACACGGCGGAGGACGTGGCGCGGTTTACGCGTCTGGATCCGCTCTTCCCGGTGAACAACACACGCCACCCGAGCCTGGGCCGCGCGTGCCGGGGCGGGGAGTCCGTCATCTCCGTGGATGGTGAGGGCACGGCGCGGCGGTGTCACTTCATCGACGAGCCGATTGGGAACATCTACGCGCCGGACTTCGATTCAGCGTTGAGGCCGCGGCCGTGCGCGAAGCAGACCTGCGGTTGTCACATTGGGTACGTGCACCTGGAGTACCTGGAGCTGGACCGCGTGTTTGGCTCTGGCATCCTGGAGCGCGTCCCGGCGACTCCCTTGTGGAAGGGCGCGCTGGGTAAAGGAGTATCTGGAGCGGTTCCCGGCAGCGGAAGGGGCGAACGTCACGGGAGCTGACGCAGGGCTTCGCGAATCTCCCACTCGTAGACGGTGAGCCCGTCACGGCGGAGGTTGGGGAGCAGGTCTCCGAAGGCGTTGGCCTCCAGCACCCGGTGCCCGGTGAAGTGCTCCTCGTACATGAGGTCGATGCCCACGTGCAGGCAGTCATGCGCGCGCGCCACCGTGCGGCAGCTCTCCATGGCGTCCGCGAGCTCGTTTCCGGGCACCGCCGCGTGGAAGTCGTCCAAATCCCCGCGCCAGCCACCCAGGTGCAGGTTGGTGATGGGCCGCATGCTCTGCCGCACCACCGTGAAGGCCGGCTCGCCCCGGACCATCAGCACCCGGCAGTCGAAGTAGTCGCCGCCCAGCCGCGCCTTGGGAATCGAGCGCTCCACCTGTGCGCCTTCGCCCAGCAGATACGTGAGGAGTTCATCCACCTGCGCTGGAGCCTCGACGCGGCGGACCTTCAGCGAGTTGTACCAACCCGTCTTCGTCACCTCGATGGTGGTGGTCAACGCGTCCGCCGAGCGCCCCCGCCGGTAGATGGCGAGGCATGACGCGGAGGAGCCGCACGACACCTTCACGTACACCTCGCGGCAGTCCTCCGCCTCCATCCGCTCCCGGAGCGATTCCACGTCCGTGACGCCGTCCAGCGGCTCGGGGACCGGCACGCCCAGGGCGGCGTAGCGACGGGAGGTGATGCGCTTGTCGAAGAGGTCCGCGATGGCGGAGGGCTTCTGGAGGACACGCCACCGTGGGTGCGCAGCGAAGATGGCCTCCAGCTCCGCCAGGACGCGCAGGAAGCCCAGGTGGTGCTGCCGTGGGCTGAGAATCCGGCCGTGGTCCACGGGCAATCGGTCCACCTGCTCCGGCGTCAGGACGGAGCAGCCGTGGCCCACCGCGTCCACGTAGCCCTGCTTGAGCAGGGCCTTCTCCACGTCCCAGTTCTCCCCCGTGGAATCAATGCGGACCAGCGACTCCGAGTCCGGCAGGTCCGCCAGCAGGCCCGGCGCCGCCAGCAGCTCGCGCCAGGGCACGACGTGCGCGGGCGGGAGCCCCTGGTGGGACAGGGCCTCCTGGAACAGCGTGACGCGCCGGTTCTCCGCGTTGCCGATGAGGATGAACGGCGGCGCGCGGTTCATGCCGGACTACTCGCCCACCGCCGCGTAGCGGAGGCCTTCCTCGTCGTCGAACTCATCGCGCTGACTCCCCGTCGCCACGACGGGACACAGGTTGGCCAGCAACTTCACGCCCTTGCGCGTGAGCAGGTTCCGCGACACGTCCAGCTTCTTGAGGTGCTTGAACGCCGCCGCGCTCGCCGCCAGGACCGCCGCGTCGGAGTCCCTCAGCGTGCCGTTCGACAAGTCCAGCGACTCCAACTGCCGCAGCACCTTCGACTTCGTCAGCAGGGGCGCGAGGTCCTCGGAGAACGCCGCGTTGCTCAACCCCAGGTGCTTCAGCCTCGGCAGGCCGGCGGCGTCCAGGATGGGCTGTACGTCGCTGGCGCGTCCCCGGCCGCCGTGCTCATCTCCGCCGAACCAGACCTCCAGGTGTTCCAGCTTCGGCCACTGCGCGCTGGCGATGGCCTGCACCGCCGTCCGCGGGAGTGCGGCCGACTCCAAGGTGAAGCGCCGCAGCTCGGGGAGGTCCAGCGTCCCCAGGCGTGCGTCTCCGCCGCGCAGGCGCAGGGAGGTGAGCTGGGGCAGGGCCTTGAGCAGGGGGGCGAGGTTTCCCAGGGGGACCCAGGAAAGCTCGGCCTCATCCGGGAAGACGAAGTCACCGATGAACAGCGTCTTCAGCGTCGTCGGTGCCCACTTCGTCAGGACCTCGACGACTTCGTTGTACCCGGGGTCATCATCGCGGTCCGGCAATCCGAGCGTCAGCTCCTGGAGGAACCTGCCCGAGGGGTGACGGAGCAGCATCGTCAGCACCTCGACGATGTCGAAGTCCGGGTCCGCGTTGAAGTCGGAGGCCGCCACCCGCGCGCCGCGGATGAAGCCCAGGTGCCATGCCAGGGTCAGGGACTTCTCGCCGAGCATCGACATGAGGCCCGCGCCCAGGAGCGTTCCCTGGTTCTCCTTGTATAGCGCCGCAGCCTTGCGCTTGAGGCGGGTGGCCTCCGCGCCCTGGACCTGTTGCTGCGCGTGCTGCAAGGCAATCAGCTCCCCGCGCGGGTCGCCCTGGCCCTGGAGCCAGTCGGCGTAGACGAGGTAGCCGTCGTCAGCGTCCGGCGCCTGGAGGATGGCGGCCTCCAGCTCCGGGTTCGTCTTGGGCGCGGGCGCCGTGTCCTTCGGCTTGACGCGCGTGTAGCCCTTCTTCGTCTTCTCCAGGACCTGCTTCTGGTACGCCGTCATCGCCGCGTAGGGCGTCTTGAGCGTCTGGGCCTTCACCTGTCCCTCCGTGCCGAGGCGGCCCCAACGGGTGGTGATGACGGCGCCCTTCCGTTCGATTTCCCAGAACCTGCTCGAAGTGCCTTCCGTGTATTCGAAGCGCGGCATGGTGTGTCCCCCTGGAGTGGCTGCTCGGCGACTCTGGGCTACTCGCCCACCGCGGAGTAGCGGTAGTCCTCTTCGTAGTCGCGCTGGTTGCCCACGGTGGCGTTGGGGAGCGCCTTGGACAGCAGGGATTGCGCCTCTGCCGTCAGCGTGTTCTCCGTGACGTCGAACTGCTTGAGGTGGGCGAAGGCCGCCGCGTTGTCCGCCAGGGCTTGCGCGCCCTCATGCGACAGGATGCCCATGGAGATGTCCAGCTTCTCCAACTGCTTCAGCACCTTCGCGGTGGGCAGCACCTGGGCGAGGGCATCAGTGAATTCGGAGTTGCACAGACCCAACTGCTTGAGGTTCGGCAGGTCCTTGCCGTCGAGGATGGGCTGGATGTCCTCCACGCCGCCCTCCGCGCCGTAGTTGTCACTGCCGAACCACACCTCCAGGCGCTCCAGCTTCGGCCACTTCGCGCTGGAGATGGACTTGATGGCCGCCAGGGGCAATCCGCCCGTCTCCACAGTGAACTCACGCAGCTCGGGCAGGTCCACGTCGCCCAGCGCCAGGTCGCCGCCGCGCAGCCGCAGCTTGCGCAGGCCGGGCAGCAGCTTGAGGAGGCCGGAGATGTCGTGCAGGTGCGTCCAGGAGATCTCGGTCTCGTCCGGGTACTCGAAGTCGCCGATGAACAGCTCCTCAATCGTCTTCGAGCCGCCCGCCTGGACGATGGCTTCGACGGCCGTGCTGTAGTCGTTCTCCTCGAAGTCCGCCATGCCCAGCGTGAGGCCACGGATGAAGCGCGCGGAGGGATGCTTGAGCAGCGTCCCGAGTGCCTCGGCGACGTCGAACTCAGAGTCGTAATCCTTCTTGCCCACGCGCGCGGAGCGGATGAAGCCCAGGTGCCACTCAAGGGACAGCTCCTCCGACTTCACTCCGGCCGCCAGCTCGCCGAGCAGCAGCGTCTGGTACTTCTTGATGTGCGCGGTGGCCTTGCGCTTCAGGTCGCTGGCCTCCGTGCCGCTGGCCTGAGCGGCTGCGTGCTGGATGGCGATGAGCTCGCCGCGCGGGTCGCCCTGGCCCTGGAGCCAGTCGCTGTAGACGAGGTACGCGTCCACGTTGTTCGGGTCCTTGAGGATGGCGGCCTCCAGCTCCGGGTTGGAGGCGGGCTCCTCACCGCCACCGCCGTCGGAGTCGTCGTCCTCGCCCTTGCCCGCGAGGACGTAGCCCTTCTTCTCTTTCTCGCGGACGAGCTTGTCGTGCTCCTTCTGGGCCTCTTCGGGAGAGCCGAAGGTCTGGGTCTTCTCCTGGCCGTCGGTGCCAATGCGGCCCCACCGCGCGGTGAAGCTGTTGCCGGAGAGGTTGATTTCCCAGAACTTGCTGGAGCTGCCTTCCTTGAACTCGTACCGCGGCATGGCCCGTCCTTCGTCCGTAGCGCCGGGTGGGGCGCGTTGTGAAGCGGACGCTAGAGAAGCCCTTGCGCAAGCTCAAGCGTTACCCCCGTCCAGGCCTCCCAATGCGCGCGGTGGAGGTCGGCGCTCATCGGTGACTCCGGATTTCGAGAATCCAGCACGCGCGGGGAGGGGCCGCTGAGGTCGAGCACCTGCCACTCGACACGGGGGGCGCTGGGGTGAAACGGCTCCTCGGCTTGACTGCTTGCGTTGAGGAGCACCAGGTCCACCCGCGCGCGCTTCGCACGTGTCTCCGCATCCGTCAGGACCTCTTCCAGCGTGGCGGCGGTGAGGACCTCCGCCGTGCCACGGGCGCGCCATTCGCGCAGCAGCAGTTCGCAGAGGCCGCGCTCGGCCTCCAGGGGCGCCGAGCCGTCAGGGGCGCGCAGGAAGACGGCGCGGAAGAGGAGCTCCTCGCTGCCCAGCCAGAGGGAGAGTCGTCGCACGAGGCAGAGCAGCAGGCCCATCGCCAGCACCACGCGCTGCCAGCGGACCCCCGCGTCCTTCACGCGCGCATCCACGAGGCTCGGAGGCAGGACGAAGGTGATGACGCGCCTGCGGCGGACGGAGATGCTCTCGTCGCGCGTGTAGTAGAGGAGCTCGCCCTCCACGTAGCGCACGTCGAAGAGGTCGAGGTCGGGCTCGTCCTCCATGTAGACGAGCTCGGAGGTGACGAGGTTCTCCAGGCTGCCCACGTTGGACACGGAGGAGAAGCCACCTTGTGGGAAGGCGGCCTCGTCCTCCATCGCCATGGGGAGCGGTGCGGTGCTCACCGGGCGGGCGCGCAGCTTGGGCGGCAGGGTTCGCGACAGGGCCTCCGCGGCCTCTACTGCCTGCTCCAGGGCCAGCCGCTGCGCCTTGCCCTGAAGGTGCTCCAGGTTCTCCAGCGTGAAGGACTCCGCGTCGCCGAGCAGCGCATGGGCGCGCCGGGCCGCGCTCGCCAGGGCTTCGTAGCCTTCCGTGAGCCGGTCCAGCGCGGTGCGGGTTCCTGATTCGCGCAGGGCCGCGTAGCCCGCCTGGAGCAGCTCCGCGGGCGGACGCTCCAGGACGCGCCGGGCCAAGGCGGGGCTCACCGGGCTCCCCTCGGTGAAGCCCAGGCGGGTCAGGATGCGTGCGACGAGGAAGGCGACACCTCGCGGACGGAGCATCTCGGGCAGCCGTGCGAGGGCGGCGGAGACCGCCTCCAGATGGGGCTCCGCGGCCAGGCGTGCCAGCACGTGGTCGTCATACGCGCGCACCGCCGTGCGCAGCCGGGGCTGGGTGTCGGGGACGGGCGCGGAGGGCGCGAGTGGAAGCCCCGCGACGAGCCGGCCGAGGTCCGCGATGAAGGCGGGTGGGGGCAGGGTGGGTGACTCCGCGAGCGTGGCGAGCAGCCACGGCACTGCCGGGGTCAACGCGTCGGCCGTGAGGTCCTCGTGCCGTATCAGGCACAGCCCCGCGCACAGCCAGCGCTCCGTGTCCTGGGGGCTTCTCAGCTCCGTGCTCATCCGCGACTCACGAGAGGCCCAGCAGCCGGGGCACCTTCTCCTCCAGCAGGTCGATTTCTTCCCGCGTCTCGCCCAGGTACGAGAGGAGCTGGAGGTCCTGTCGCTCCACCGCGCCGCCGTGGAAGATCCACGCTCGTGTGCGCAGCAGGCGGTAGAGCTTCACCAGCTTGCGGTCACTGATGAACACGCCGTCCTCGCGCGTCAGCGTCTGCACCACGCGGCGGAACTCACGCAGCAGGTCGTCGCGGAAGAACAGGTCCCGGTCGCGCAGCTCGCGGCCGTCCGGGCCCGTCTCGCGCTTGCCCATCATCAGCGTCAGGTAGCGGTGGGCCTTGAGCAGGTCGTCCAGCGTGGCGTGGCCCTCCGCCCAGGGCTTCTGGTTCAGCTCGCGGTGCGTCTGCGAATCCAGGCCGGAGTCCAGCAGCTCCAGGAAGTAGCGGTCCTGCACCGGACGGCACGCGGCCTTGAGGCAGAAGCGGTCCTTCAGCGCGCCCAGCTCGGCGTGCTCGGGCAGCTCGTTGGTGGCGGCGAAGAGCACCTTCAGCTTCACCGGCTGCGGCGCGCCGTCCTGGTAGAACTTGCGCTCGTTGATGACGGTGAGCAGCGCGTTGAGGATGGCGGAGCTGGCCTTGAACACCTCATCGAGGAACACCAGCTTCGCCGTGGGCAGCTTGCCGCCCTCACGCCGGATGTAGCGGCCCTGGCGCAGCAGGTTGATGTCGATGGGACCCAGCACCTCCGACGGCTCGGTGAAGCGCGTCAGGAGGTACTCGAAGTAATCCTCGTTGGGGATGCGCAGCGCGTCCCGGAACTTGAGGACGAGGTCCGACTTGGCCGTGCCCGGTGGGCCCACCAGCAGCAGCGGCTCCTGCGCCACCGCCGCCACCGTCATCAGGTCCACCAGCGTCTGCTTGCCCACGAAGTGACGGCCCAGCGCCAGGCGGAAGCGGTTGAGGCGCTCGCGCAGGCCGTGGGCTTCCTGGGCGAGCGTGTCGAACGTCAGCTCGGAGATGGCGGGGTGACTGCTCATGTGCGCTCCTCCAGCTCCCGATGGATGCGCCGTCGCACCAGGAATTCGTCTTCGTCCAGCCAGCTTCGCGCGCGCGCTCCGGTGCCTTGCGCCACCTCCACGTGGCCCTGCACCAGCGCGTCCGCCAGCTCCACCACGGAGAGGCAGAAGTGGCTGTTGGTGTTGTAGCTGTCCGTGACGATGGGCAGCCCCTCCGAGATGCGCGCCAGCCCCGGCAGCGCCAGCTCCACGGGGGCGTGTGCCAACGCGCTCGCGAGGCTGCGCATCAGCGTCAGTCGCTCCGGCAGTCCTCCCTTCGCCGCGCCCAGTGACTCGAAGGCGGCGTCGAACACGTCAACGGCCTCGGCCGTGCGCCCCTGCATGGACAGGCCCGCCGCCACGCCGAGCCTCGCCGTCAGCGGTGTCTTGGGGCCCGTCAGGCGCTCTTGCGCCGCGTCCACCAGCTCGGCGGCTTCGCGTGACAGGCCCACCCGGCGCAGGCCCCGCAGGATCACTCCCAGGATGCCCCGACTCCAGGCGGGCGACGTGGGGGCCAGCGCCGAGAGTACCTTGCGCAGCCGCGCCGCCAGCGTCATCGCGTGGTCCGCCCGGCCGAAGAGGGCCGCCAGCGTCAGCGCATCACCCAGCATCACCGCCTGGGCTTCACCGGGGAGCGCTTCCATGGATGCGACGAGCCGGTTCAGGAGTGGAAGCGCGCGCGCCGGAGCGACGCGGGGCAGCGTGTCCAGCAGGCCTCCGATGAGCCGCTGCCGTTCCTCGGCGGGAAGCGTCGCTTCGGTGGCCCGGGCCGTCAGGGTCTCCACCTGCGCGGCCACCTGCGCCGGCTCCTTCAAGTCGCGAAGGGTGGCGAACTCCTCGCCGCGCAAGTCCCGCGCGCCGCGCCCGAAGGCCCTCGCGGGGTCGAGCCGCTCGCTGGGCTCCAGCAACACCGAGGCCTGCCGCAGCCGGTCCACCTTGTACCGCTGGAACGTGCTCAGGGCGTTCAGTTCGGCGGCGATGTCGGAGGGCAGCGGTGTCTCGGGCGGCTGGCCTTCCAGGGCCTGGGCCACGCGCGCACCGTAGGCACGGGAGAGGAAGCCGTGGATGGCCTCCTTCGTGTCGACCGCCTCCGACGCCGCGGACGCCAGGGTCCGCGCACGGTCCGCCTGCCCGAGCCGCGCGAGCCCCACCGCGAAGACGTAGCGGACATAAGCGAGCGTGAGCGCGGGCGCCGCTTCGATGGACGAGCGGCGGCGAGGCGTGTGCTCGAAGCGCTCCAGCAGGGCTTCGAGCTGCGCCACCACCCGAGGCACCTGCGCCGAATCAGTGCCAGCTCGCAGGAAGCGGGGCACGTCTCTGGCGAGCGACAGGCCTCGCTCAAGCAGCTCCAGCACCCGGTCGCTCGCGCGTGCAAGTCCGAGCGCATCGCCCCCCGCCAGCGTGTCGAGCGCCGTCCGGGTGAGCCAGAGCGTCCGGACGTCGAGCTCCGCGTCATGCCGGTCCAGCCATCGCTGGAGTGCCGCCAAGTCGACGGGCACGGGCGCACCCGGGACGCGCACCGCGCGCACCAGGCTGCTGGCGACGCCGCGCACGTCATCACCCGTGGGCGCGGGTGACGCCATCCGTTCCGCGGGGGAGGCGCCTCCTTCGTTCTCTGAATCAGCCCAGCGCCGTACCAGCTCGGTGGTCTCGGTGTCGGACGCGGACCACAGCGCGCGCGTCCAGCACAGGCTCGCCTCGCGCTTGCGCCCCAGCCGTCCGTTCAGCTCCGCCATGCGAGTCCAGAGCTCCTGCCGCTGCGGCGAGTCGGCGGGCACTTCCAGGGCCAGGAAGGACTTCTCCAGCGCACCCAGCTCCTCTTCCACCGCGTTGGATTGCGCGGGCGTGAGCGGCGCCAGGCGGGCGCCGGTGGGCACGGGCTGAGCGACGCGGACCGCGACAATGGGCGGAGGACTCGCGGGCGCCACCGAGGAGGTTGGCTCCTCACTGCGGCCACGGCGCGTGCCGCGCGAGCTCCGGTCCGCCGCTTCGTCCGATTGCACCGCGCGGGCCGCGCTCTGCCACTCACCCTCCGCGGCCTCAAAGGCGGCGAAGTCGAAGCTGGCGCTCCGGACCCACGGCATGAGTGCGTCGGCGTGGGTATCCACGACGTAGTCCACCCAGGTGTCGAGCGGCTGGAACGCGGACTCCGGCAGCCGCTCCGCGCGGAACCCACCGCCCCCGGTGGGATGCAGCCACGTCACGGTGTCGGCCTGGGGGACGAGCAGCGCGCGCAGGCGGTCCCGGCGCACGGGTGGCTCCAACAGTCCGTCACACGGGAGGAAGAGGTCCGCGAGCTGCGGCAGCGGCGCGTAGGCCATGCCCGACAGGCCCAGCTCCGGGGGCCGCTCCCGGCCCGCTCGCGCACGCAGCACGATGCACGGCGCCTCCGCTGGTCCCGTGACGGCGAAGCGAAGCTGCGCGAGCAGCGGCTCCGGCAACGTGTGGACCAGGGACTCCACCTGGGCGAGCGCATTCTCGCGCAGCACCCACAGGCTCGCGGGCTCCATGCGCGCGGCTCGCGTGAGGCGCAGCGGCACCGTCAGCCGGCCCGGCGTGGGCGCGGGTGTCCAGTCCTCGCCCGGGGCTGGGAGCCGCAGGTCGGTGTGTTGGTACAGGTCCGTCCACGGGCCGTCCGGCGCGGTCAGCCAGGGGCCTTCGCCGCGGATGAGCAGCAACGTCCCGACAGGCGCCTGGAGCGTGCGCGCGAGCGGATGCGTGTAGCCCACCTCGACCCAGACGGAGAGCTGCCCTGGGACGGCGGGAACGAAGGCGCGCAGCGGGCCCGCGGCGTCCAGCGCGCGGGTGAGGGTGAAGTAGGGCGGCGCCATCGCGCGCAGCAAGGCCCGCTGTCCGCTTCCCTCCGCGGTTTGGGCGAAGCACACCTCCTGCCGGTCGCACCCCAGGCGCAGCATCTCGCCCGCCAAGGGAAGGAGCGCGTCGGCGCTCGGGGGCAGGAACAGCACCGGGCCGGTGGGGGCGGTCTCCAGCGGCGCGCGCCGCGACGTCACCAGCTCCGCCCAGCAGAGGACCGGTGTGGCCTCTTTCGCGCGGCTCCGCGTCTCCTGCACGCCCAGGGACGCGAGGCGCGCGAGCACCTCTTTCGCGGGCATCACCTCCGGCAGGACGTGAAGCGCGCCGTCGGGCGTCCGGTGGTAGCGGGCGGGGGCGGCCTGGACTTCGGCGGGGACGAGTCCGGAGGTCAGCGCCAGGTGGAGCGCTTCCTCACTGGTGAAGACGAGCATGGACATCAGGCCTTCTGGCTGACCTTCTCGGAGGCGTCCTCGGCGGTGGAGTTGGGCTCGGCCGTCTTGCCCGCTGGCGTGTCGCGCTCGACGATGACGCGGCCCAGCTCTGAGGCCTTCAGCGTGCCACCCTGGATGAGCGAGTCCACGAGCCGACGGTGCTCGTCCTCGTGCTCCATGGGCAGCGCGTCCGCGTCGCTCTCGTACTGGATGATGACGTCCTTGCGGCCCGTCGCCGGGTCCACCTGGAGGCGGAGGATGAGGCTAGCCAAGCGCGGGCTCCTTCTTCGGTGCCACGGGCGCGGGCACCAGGTGGGTGAAGGCCTCGCGGTCCAACACCTTGCGTTCGATGAGCAAATCCCTCAGGGCCACGACCCGCTCCTTCTCCCGCTGGAGGATATCCCGGGCCCGGGCCCGTTGGACGGCGAGGACTTCCTGTATCGCGGCCTCCAGCGTGCTCCGCGTCGCGTCGGACAGGGCATGCCGGTCCGCCTGCCGTCCCGGAGCATCAAAGCGGCGCACGGGCACGCCGTCTCCGCCCATGCCCAGGTCCTCCACCAGCTCGCGCGCGATCTCCGTGGCGCGCTCCAGGTCGTGCGCGCTGCCCAGGGAGAGGTCGTCCAACAGCAGGTCCTCCGCCTCCCGGCCGCCGAAGAGCATGCAGATGCTGTCCAGCAACTGGCCTCGAGTGACGACGTACCGGTGCGCCGGGTCCGCGTACTGCACGTGGCCCAGCGAGCCCGCCAGGTCGCCCCGGATGCTGATGCGGTCGATGGCGGGCGCGTGCTTACAGAACAGGGCGCACACCGCGTGCCCCGCCTCATGCGTGGCCACCACGCGCTCCTCCGTGGGCGTGAGCTCCGGTCGGTCCAGGAACTCCGTGAGGGCGCGCTCCACGTCCACCGCCTCGGTGGGGCCCTGGACGCCCTCGCGCAGCCTTCGCCGCGCGAGCGCCCGGCACAGCGCTTGGATGTGGTCGCCGGAGAAGCGCGTCCCGGTGCCTTCCACGCGGTCGCCCGTGCGCTTCACCGCGTAGTCCAGGGCGCGCTCCGTCAGCTCCAGTCCCAGCTTCTGGTTGTAGATGGACAGGATGGCGCGCCGGTCCGCGCTGTTGGGGTAGGGGATGCAGAGCTGGAACTCGAAGCGGCCGGGGCGCAGCAGCGCGGGGTCCAGGGACTCCACGAAGTTGGTGGTGCCCACGACGAAGACCAGCTCCTCCTTGCGGAAGCCGTCCATCTCCGTGAGGAGCTGGTTCACCATGGAGTGCTCCACGCCCGAGCCCGTGTACGTGCCACGCGCCGACGCGAAGGAGTCCAACTCGTCGAAGATGATGATGCTGGGCGCCGCCTGCCGGGCGCGGACGAAGATCTGACGGAGGTTCTCCTCGCTCTCGCCCACCCAGCGGCTCTTGAGCTCGGGGCCGCTCACCACCTGGACGGCCGCGCCCAGCGCCGAGGCCATGGCCTTGGCGAACAGCGTCTTGCCGGTGCCGGGAGGGCCCCAGAAGATCATCCCGCGCGGCAGCAGCGCCTCCACGCGCTTCACCGCCTCCGCGTCACTCAGCGTGTCCTTGTGCGACAGGACGTCCAGAAGCTCCTGCTGGAGCCGCTGCTTCACCTTGGCGTAGCCGCCGATGTCCGTGTGCAGCTCCAGCTCTGGCACGCTGAGCGAACCGGTGAGCGTGGCCGAGCGCAGCTGCGCATACGCGGGCTTCGGGTTTGCGGGGTAGTCCTCGCCAGTAATCGCGCCCAGCAGCCGGCGCAGCCGCACGGCGTTGACGCCAGAGACGTGCTTGTAGAGCGCGTAGGGCTGCAGGCCCCTGCCGAACTTGCGGCACTCGCGCTGGGTGATGAGGTAGCGCAGCCTGTCCCTGCCCACGCCGAGGATGCTCTCCTTGTGGGGGAAGAGGTTCTCGATGACGCGCGGCACGGCGAAGGACGGGTCCTTGAAGCCGACCCAGAGCATCTCCGGGTTTTCGTACAGCAGGGGGATGACCTCGCGCGCCTCGCTGGTGAGCCCGCCGGTGCTGGTGGTGAGCAGGTCCAGGTGGGGCAACACGACGATGCGCTCGCGCACCGCGCCGCGCACCGCGTCCCGGAGCTGCGCGATGAGCGTGGCCATCATGCTGGGCGCGGGCATGCCCGGTGGGGGCTCCTGCGCGGTGCGGCCGTCCAGGTAGAGGAACTGCTTGCCGTCCTGCTTCAGCCTGTCGCGCAGGCACTTGTAGAAGTAGGGCGTCAGCTCCTTGTCCGCCTCCACCATGACGGGCAGCCCGCGCAGCAGCGCCTCGCAGACGCGGTTCAGCTCGGAGGGGTAGGCGGCCTCGACGGCGGCGAAGGGCGACAGCTCCGTCGGCAGAGACTCCTCGGGGATGCGCTGACTCATACGCGCACCTTGATGGTGAGCGAGCCCGTCGCCGCGTCCTCGTGGACCTCCTCGATGGTGCCGAGCTGCCCGGCGCGCACCTTGAGCGCCTCCGCCGTCACCTTGTTGGAGATGGCATCCAGCTCCGACTTGAGGTCGCGCAACCGACCTTCGAGCCGCTGGGTGACCTGCTGCCGCAGCTTGTCGGTGGCGACGTCCGCCGCGTCCTCCAGCCGCGCGCGCGCCAGGTCCTGGGCGCGCAGCTTCGCCTGCTCCACCTCGTCGGGCCGCTCCACGGCCAGCTCGCCGCGCGCCTGCAGCTCCACCTCCTGCTCGCCGCTGAGGGTGACGCTGACGTCGCCGGTGGTGACGTCAATGGCGACGCGGACGCCATCCGCCTCCGTGCGCAGCGCCACGTCGCCCTCTTGCGTGAAGCCGCGGTTGGCCAGCTCGGCCGCGAGCAGCCCGGCCAGCTCCTCGCGCGATAGGAGCGGGAGCAGCTCCAGCTTGGAGCACAGGCCGTCCTCGGCCTGGACGACGCGGTTGAGGGACTCGGAGACGGAGACTCGGTAGGCGCGGCTCATGAAGCGCTCCCGGCGGAGGAAGGTGGAGGTGCGGCGGAGGCGCTGGTGAGGGCGGTCGTCAGTTGCCGGGCATGGTCCTCGGCGCGGCGGAAGCCTGCCTCACCGAAGGCGCTCCATTCAGACAGCAGGTGCTGGGCGGCGTCGTAGTCGTCGTCGAAGAAGCGCACGGCGCGGTGCTCCGCGTCCCAGCGTGACAGGCGGCCCAGGGCGCGCAGGAAGGCCGCGGCGGCACGGGCCGCCTCGGCCCGAGAGGACAACGTCGCCGTGGAAGACAGCCCCTCCACCCAGCGCGTGGCGGGCTGCTCCAGCAGGGGGCGCGCCGCTTCGAGGAGGAAGCCCGCGAGGTCCCTTCTGCCCGCGCCATCCACCGCGTCGAGGAACGCGGCGAGCACGGCCTCCTGCGCCGCGCCCAGGGCCAGCGCCTCTCCGGGGGACGCGAGGTGGCGCTTGGACTCCTCCAACCCACGCCAACGCCGCACGAGCTCCAGCCGCAGCGCCTCCAGCAGCCACGCGCCGTCCGCCAGCAGCGGCGCGAAGGCGGCGGCATCGAGCTCCGGGCGCTGCGTCCCGAACTGCTCCGGGAAGCCCAGCCAGCAGAGCGCGGAGCGGCGGAAGAGGCGTTGGGCGCCCAGGGCCGGCGCGCAGGGGGTGCCCGCCACCAGGCGGCAGCAGAGATAGAGGAAGAGCTCGTCGGCGAGCGTGGGCGCTGCGTCCACTTCCAGCGGCATGGCCCCGTGCTTCGTCAGGGGCTGCTCCAGCAGCCACCTCAGGACGTGGAAGGTGAGGGGGGAGAAGCGCAGGGCGGGCGGCGCATGCCGCTCCCAGAGCCGGCCGGCGCGAGCCTGCCCGTCGCGCACCGTGCGCTGCTGGCGCCAGCCGCCGCACCGGGCGAGCGCGAGCACTCCGCCCTTGGCGAGCGTGTCCCGTAGGACGTGCATCGCGCCGGGGCTGAACTTCGCGGGGACGGCGTGCCGGTTGCGGAGCAGGTCCTCCACGGGGGCGTACTGTCCCAGGCCGGCGATGGCGCGGGCGAGCGTGAGCAGCTCGAGCTCGGACGGAGCGACGCGAATCATGGACGGAACCGGTCAGCGAGCGCGGGCCAGCCGTTGATGACGAGCTTGCCGCCGACGAAGTGCACCTCCGCCGTGTTCGGCGCGGTGAAGCACGCGTCGTGCGGCGAGTAGCGGCCGGTGAGGAAGTGCATCACCTGGTTGCGCGAGCCAATCCACCGCCGCGCCGTCTCCGGCTGGTCCGCCTCGAAGCGGCCGTCCACCAGCAGGTCCACCGCCCCTAGCAGCCGGTCCACGTCGCCGCGCGCCTGGGCCCGCAGCTCCGCGAGCGTATGGCCGGTGAAGACCATGATGCTCAGCCCGGCGGCGCGGACGCGCTCGCACAGCGCCGCGGCGGGCCCGGGCTGGGAGAAGGGCTCGCCGCCCAGCAGGGTGAGGCCCTCGATGCCGGGCGTGGCCAGGACCTGCCGGGCCAGGGCCTCCACCGTCTCCACGGTGCCGCGCTCGGTCGCGAACATCTCCGGGTTGCAGCACCCCGGGCAGCGCAGGGGGCAGCCCTGGACCCAGAGGGCGTAGCGCACACCGGGGCCCTCCGCTTCCGTGCGCGGGACTCGCTGGGCAATCCGGAGCGTGGGGCCGGAGCGGGAGGTGCCTGCTTCGATGGCCATGAAGACGGCCCCAGCATGCCAGCAGCGGCGGGGCAGGGGGAGCGCCAGGGCGTGTCACATGCCGCGAGACGGGCTCGATTGCTTGTTGATACCTTCCCCCGCCCGGTCATTCATGACCTGTACCTACATCCAGGTCGAGTGATGGCTGGCGAATCTTCCCGCGTCGCAAATTGTCAGCGTCGCTTCATTCCTCAAGTAGACTGTGGTGGTCATGACGCGGCCTGTGTCCGCCCACGCCCCTCGAAGCGAACGCAAGCCGTTGTACGTGAAGGTGGTGACGCAGCCCGCGCTCCATGGGTGCTGGGCCGTCAACATCAGTGAGACGGGCATCGGGCTCATCGCCACGCCGCACACGCCGTCCGACGGGCCGCGTGAGGGCGAGGACGTGGAGCTGTCGTTCTCCCTTCCGGACTCCGGTGAGCACATCCGCGTGCGCGGCGTGGTGCGCTGGCGTCACGACGCGTCCGGCGCGGTGGCGGCCATGGGCGTGAGCTTCCGCGCCTTCGAGGAAGCGGACGGCGTGAAGCTGGCGCGCTACCTCGCCTCGTCGCACCTCCAGGTGGTGGTGGCCTTCGCCACCGAACCGGAGGCGCGCGCGGTGACGGCCGCGCTGGAGGGGGTGGCCAAGCTCCACTTCGCCGCCAGCCCGTCGGACGCCCACGCGCTGGTGACGCGCGGGGACGCGGCGTGCCTGGTGGTGTGCGGCCAGGACGAGGAGCAGGCCCTGTCCCTGGTGGAGTCCCTGGCCGCCGGCCGCGCGGACGCGGACCCTTCTGGCGCGGGGCCGCCCAGTGATTTGGCGTCGCGAATCGTCTACTGCGCGCCGGCCGCGTCGGAGCGGCTGGTGGCCCTCTTCAACGCCGGGCGCATCTTCCGCGCGCTCGGGCCTTCACCCTCGCGGGAGGCCATGCACCAGGCGGTGCTTCAAGCGGGGCGCGAGCACGGCGTGCGCACCGAACAGTGGCGCATGGCGCTGGAGCTGGAGCGCAGCCTGCTGCGTGAGCGCGCGCTGTCGCAGGAGCTGCCGCCCGCCCCCGGTGGACGCGGCGGGGACGAGGTGGGCTTCCGCAGCGCCGCCATGCAGCGGGTGATGGAGCTGGTGCGCCTGGTGGCGCCCCACCGCGTGGCCGTGCTGCTCCAGGGCGAGACGGGGACGGGCAAGGAGGTGCTGGCGCGCATCCTCCACCGGCTCAGTGGCCGGGGGGACGTGCCGCTCGTGGTCCAGGACTGCGGCGCGCTGTCGGAGACGCTGCTGGAGAGCGAGCTGTTCGGCCACGTGAAGGGGTCCTTCACGGGCGCGGTGGCGGACCACCCCGGGCTCTTCGTGCTCGCCAACGGCGGCACCATCTTCCTGGACGAAATCGAGAACACCACCGCCAACCTCCAGGCGAAGCTGCTCCGCGTGCTGGAGACGGGGGACGTGCGTCCGGTGGGCGGCACCCAGGTGCGCCACGTGGACGTGCGCGTGGTGGCCGCCAGCAACAAGGACCTGGGCGAGGAAGTGCGCGCCAGCCGCTTCCGCGCGGACCTCTTCTACCGGCTCAACAGCTTCACGGTGGACATCCCGCCGCTGAGGGACAGGCCAGAGGACGTGCCGGAGCTGGCGCTCTACTTCCTGGAGCTGTTCAACCGCACCTTGCGCCGCTCGGCCAGCGGCATCGCGCCGGACGCGGTGGACGCGCTGCGGGCCTACGGCTGGCCGGGCAACGTGCGCGAGCTGCGCAACGTCATGGAGCGCTCGGTGTTGCTCTCCCGCCCGGGCGAGGTGGTGTCGCGGCGGCTGCTGCCGCCGGTGCTGGGCTCCACCCTGGCCCTGCGCGGCGAGCCGGGTGGGGATGGCTCACTGCGCGCCCGGCTGGAGCGGGTGGAGCGGGAGTTCATCCGCGAGGCCCTGGAGCGCCACGGCGGGGTGCTGCGGCGCGCGGCCGTGGCGCTGGGGATGGACCCGGTGACGCTGGGCCGGCGGGCCCGGCGCCACGGCTTGTGGAAGGCAGACAGCTAGGCCCTCTGCCTCAGTGGGTGCGAATCCACTGGAGAATGGGCTTCCAGACGCGCGCGCGCGCGTCATCCGCGAGGAACAGGTCCGCGTGCCCGAAGTCCAGGGCGCGCGCGGCCTCCGGCAGCGTGCTGACGTTGAGCCGGGTGACGTCCCGGCTGCCCAGCAGCGTGAGGCTGTGCTCGCCGTAGCGCCCCACGCCGCCCGCGGCGCCCACGTACAGCACCGGCACCTTCACGTCGTGCAGGCGGTCGTCGTAGGGCACGCTCTTCCCGCAAGCCCACGCCTCCGTCTCCACTACCTCGTTGATGCTCTGGTACGGGGCGGTGCGCTGGCCGAACTCGAAGAGGTAGCCCTCGCGGGTGAAGGAGAGCTGCTCCGGCAGGCCCAGGGCGTCCGGCGTGCTGCCCATCAAGTGGTAGGCGGGGACGATGGGCTGCAGCGGCGCGAAGAGCACGCTCGTCGCGCCCGCCGCGACCACGGCCAGCTTGCGGTTGGTGGGCACGCCCGTGCCCGGCCCGAAGATGTCTTCCATCACCAATGGAGACGGCGCGGCCGGCTGCGCCGCGGCGAGCTGGCCAATGGCCTGCAGCATGATGCCCGGCGCCGGCCCGAGCAGGCCGCCCTCCAACTGGCCCTCCTGGCGGGCATTGCTCAGCACCTCGTAGCGCTCACACGCCCACGCCTGCTGCTGCGCGTCCCGCGGCGAGAAGCGCACCGCCATGTCCATGGGGATGAAGCCGTCCACCTGGCGCAGCGCGCGCGGCAGCCGGGCCTCACGGTTGAGGTACGCGTAGCCGACCACCGCGCCCCGGCTCCAGCCCAGCAGGTGCAGGGGGCCCTGGAAGTTGCCGCCCGCGAGCCGCAGCAGCTTCGCCACGCCCAACCCCACGCCCACGTCGGCCGCGTGCGTTTCCAGCGTCCAGTGCTTCATGAAGCGAAAATCCCGCGTGTCCCGCGGCACGCCCGCCCACCTCAGGTCGATGCCCCACACGTCCACGCCCTCCTTCGCCAGGTACGCGGCGAGCGACTGCTCCGGCGGCACGAACGCGGAGCCGACGCTGGAGAGGAACGCGGCCTCGAAGCCCCACCCGTCGCCGTGCACCATGAACACCGCGCGCGTCGCACGCGCAGGCCGCCACGCCCCGTCCTCCCGCACCACCCGGTGCAGGGTGACGACGTCATGCCGCGACGGCCCCACCTGCAGGCGGTAGCGGTAGTGGGCCACGTCGCCGAACAGCGCCACCCGCTCACCGCCTCCCAGATTGCTGGAGCCCAGGAACGCGGCGCTGACCGGCGCGCCCTCCGCCAGCGCCACGCCCTGGAGCGCCGCGGCCCGTGAGACAGCCTGTCGCATGTCCTCAGAGGGGGCCGCTTCGGCGGTTCGAGCCAACGACAGACATGCCAACGAGACACAGAGGAAGAACACGGAACGCATACAGACCTCGGATCGGCTGAAGATGTTCGGGGGAGTCGACTTACCGCCGGCCCATGACGCCCCTGACGTGTCGCCCCCCCGAGCAGAATTCACGCCAATCACCAAACCCCTGTAACTCCTGGAGTGTTCTCCAGGCAGGGACTTCATGGGTGAATGCCACTGTGGATCGAACCTCTGACATCCCCTGCCAGGTGGGGGACTTCGGCGCGTGCTTCATCACTGAAGCCCGCGCATCACCGGTGCGGCTTCCGGGGCGTCACGAGGAACCCGGCAGGGATTGAGAGGCTTGGGTGACGAGCGCGCGCAAATGACCACAGGCGACCAGAACGGGCAAGAGCGGATTAGCGCTCCAGTACGGGAGGACTGACGGGGTCCGAACGGCACCAGGTGACGTGGGAGGGGTGCTGAACACACGCGCCCATGGGGCGCTCGCCACCCTCCTGGGTGGGGGGCACATGAAAGCCAGACTTCAACGCGAGGCGGCCCATGGTCGAGCAGCGGTTCCAGCGCAGTCTGGGCGTGGTGGATGCGGAGACGCTGGACAAGCTGTCACGCACGCATGTGTTGGTGGCGGGCGTGGGCGGCGCGGGAGGCCAGTGCGCGGTGGACCTGGCGCGGCTGGGGTTCGGCGGCGTGACGCTGGCGGACTTCGACGTCTACGAGCGCCACAACATGAACCGGCAGGTGGGCTGCTTCGAGAGCACGCTGGGCCGCGCCAAGGTGGAGGTGGTGGGGCGGATGTGCCGGGACATCCACCCGAACCTGCGGCTGCGGGAGGTGCTGGAGGGCATCACCGCGGCCAACGTGGAGGACGTGCTTGGCGGAGGCGGCGGGCTGGGCCCGGTGGACTACGTGGTGGAGGTCATCGACATCGCGGGAGCGTGCGAGAAGCAGGTGCTCCACCGCGCCTGCCGTCAGCGTGGGGTGCCGGCGATGACGGGGCTGATGTTGGGCTTTGGCGCGGCGCTGCACGTCTTCCAGCCGGACGCGCCGCTGTACGAAGCGCTCTACCTCCTGCCGGATGGGCGCATCGACCTGCCGGCCATCATCCCCCACCTGGGCAGCTACATGCTCCGCGAGTACATGGACGCGTGCTACCAGGGCCGGGGCCACGCGCCCACCTGCGTGGTGGGCGCGACGAGCGCGGCGGGGATGATGGTGACGGAGCTGACGCGCGCGGTGATGCGGGGACCCCGGTCCATGGTGTCGTGGCCGGAGTACCTCTACGTGGACTTCTTCGACCACCGCTTCGTCCGGGGCACCGTCGCCCAGGCTCACACCACGCCGCGCGAGCGGGCCTCCTCGATGACCTTCACGCCGTCCACGCCCAGGCTCTTGCCCAGGTAGGGGGCGACGAGGTCGGCGTGCTTGTGCACGCGGTGGAAGGCCTCGTCGAAGGTGCGCGTCACCAGGTTGATGCCGGAGATGATGACCCGCTGCAGGTTGTATTGCAGGTCATTGCCTTCGACGATGGCGTGAATCTCCGTGAAGAGGGGGCGCGCGTCCGAATGGAAGGTGGACAGGTTGCGCCGCTGCTCTGAGTTGGGCACGGACGACTTCGGTGAGAGGCTGGCGACGAGGACCAGCGGGTGCTGGAGCTGCTCGTGCGCGCCCTTCATCTGCTGGAAGACGGTGTGGATTTCTTCCTGACTGGGTGGCGCCTCCCATCGGAGGAAGAACACTCTGCCGATGATGGCGGTCTTGTAGACGGATGTGGCCATGATGTCCCCCTGCTGCTGCCTCGGTGATTCCACCGGGAAATCCCGGTGCCCCTTCGCCAGGAACGAACGGCGGCGCCTGGCGGTCTGCGCACCCATTGGCGCGCGTCCCGGGAGCAGACGGAATCAGACTGGAGGGCGGACATCCGCGGCCCGACATTGCCCCGCCGGGCCGCGAGGTGTCCGGCCCCCGACGAAGCGGGGGCCGGCGGGGTGCGTCAGTTGCCGATGAGGGTGATCTGCTCACCCGGCGCGGCGGCGACTTCCTCGGCGGTGAAGAGGATGGGCCGCCACTGCTTCTGGGAGAACAGCCGCGTCTGGTCCGCGTAGTACGGCGAGGCCGGGTTGCTGGACTCGCTGTAGGTCAGCAGGGCGCTGGCCTGCACGCCGGTGGGCGTGAACTCCATGGCCATGATGAAGCTGCTGCCGTTGTTGATGACGTAGCCGCCGTTGGCCAGGGCCGTGCGGCTGTTGACCACGGTGCGCGTGGCGGTGCCCGACTCGGCGTTGGGCGTGGTGGACTTCAGCGTGCCGAAGCTGACGATGTTCGCCGCGCCGTCGTAGTTGCCGCCGCCGTGGATGGGGATGCGCTCGCCGCTCACGCGGGGGGTGAACTGCGCCTGGCCCAGCGGGAGGTCCAGGGCCAGGCCCGCGCGCGTCAGCGTGTCCACGGCCTGGGCCAGCTTCGTCAGGACGGGGTCGGTGCCCTGGGCCGGCGCGGGCGCCAGCGTGTGGGGCGTGGCGATGGGGTTGGCCGGGTCGAAGGGCGTGGCGTACAGCGCCGGGCTCGCCTGCAGCTCGCTCATGGTGAACGCGCCCGCGAACTCGCGCCAGACGATGGCGCCCACGCTGTCCACGTCATAGCGACGATCCCACTGGGCAATCAGCGCGCACGCCTGGCTGATGTCCACGGTGCCAGCGCCATAGGGCACCGTCGTCTGGCCGGTGCAGCGGGCCACCACGTCGTCGATGAGCAGCTCGGCGATCATGCCGCGGTTGTTGAGGATGGCGTCCTGCAGCTCGGTGCGGGTGAAGAGGCCGTCCGCGCCGGACGCGCCACCTTCGACCTGTTCGGTGAGCATGACGGCGTTGAGGCGCGTGCGCGGCGTCTGGGGCACGTCCTCCAGGCCGTGCAGGGGCGAGAAGCCCTTGAGCGGCGCGGCGGGGTTGGCCAGCCAGTAGCTGTCATTGGCGTTGAAGACGAAGTCGGTGCGGTCCAGCTTGGGCACCTTGCTGAAGGGCACCAGGCCCGGGCTGCGGGCGCCGGCCTCTTCCTGCCACTCGTTCTGGCTGTTGCTGCCGTCGAGCAGCACCAGGCCCATCTGCTGCCAGATGGCGGTGGTGGCCAGGTCCGCGCCCTGGCGGGCGGCGTTCCAGGTGGCCAGGGCCACGGGCGACAGGTTCGGCGTGGGGGTGGCATCCGTGTACCAGGTGTTGCCCGCGCGGTCGGCCGCCATGGTGTTGACCCAGGGGATGCCCTGCTCGCGCGCGTAGACGGCCTTGAACTCAGCCAGGCTGCCGGCCTGGTTCATGCCCATGAACTGCGCCAGCAGGGTGTCGTTCTCCAGGTTGGCGTCCCGGTAGGTGAGCGCGGTCTGCTCGGTCCACTCCGCGGTGCCGGGGATGGAGATGATGGGGCCGTAGTGGCTGCTGTACATGCGGCGGGTGACGTTGACGAGCGTGCCGTTGTCGAGCAGGACGAGGATGGTGATGTCCTTCCAGGTCATCTCCCGCTCTTCGTCGTCGTAGTAGTACGAGGTCGGCTTGCCCGGCACCAGGCGCAGTCCGTACAGCGTCATGCGCTGGCCGGAGGAGAAGGTGTGCGTCCAGGCCACGTCGTTGTTGAAGCCGATGAGGACCGCGGGCACGCCCAGCAGGCCCACGCCGTAGATGTCCAGCTCCCCGGGGACGGTGAGGTGGCTCTCCCACAGCTTGAGCTCGCCTTCCCAGGGGAAGTGCGGGTTGGCCACCACCATGCCGTGGCCGGTGGCGGAGCGGTCGCGGCCAATGGCCCAGCCGTTGCTGCCCACCTGGTGCAGCTCGGGCCGCTGGATTTTGACGTGGTCGCGGTCCGGCGTGCCGATGGCGGTCGCCGTCACGTTGGGCGGCGTGGCCGCGGCGAGGGCCAGGGCGACCTGGTAGCTGCTGCCCGTCAGCGCCGCGCTGAAGGCGTAGGCCAGCAGGTCCACCTCGGAGATGGGCCGCACCCACCTGGCGCCGGTGCAGGGCGCGGGGAGCTGATCCTTGGGCGTCTCCTCGAGGTAGCGGTTGAAGCCGGCCGCGTAGCCCTTGAGCATGGCCTGGACGTTGGCGGGCTGCGCGCTGAAGCGCTCCGTGGCGCGCGCGTGGAGGCCCAGCGCGCGGTAGGCGAAGTCGCTGCCCGCGTAGGTGCTGCCGGGGCCCTGGCCCAGGAAGCGGGCGCGCTCACCGCGCACCTTGAGGATCTGATCCGCGAGGATGCAGACGTGGTCCTGGGCGAAGGCATAGCCGTTGCCGTACGCCACGCTGCCCAGGTCCTTGCCGGTGATGTGGGGGACGCCATGGGCGGTGCGGCGGATGGTGGCTTCGTAGGTGGGCGTCTGGGCCGGAGGCGTCCCTTCGTCGTCGTCGTCACCACACGCGGTGCTGAACAGCAGGCTCATGCCTGCGAGAAGGGAGAACTGCCAGCGGGTGCTCCGCGTACGGCGGAGCACACCGCGCCGGAGGGGCGAGGGAAGTTTGGGGTGCATGACAGTCGTCGAGCGTAGGGACCGGCTGATCACACCGTCAAAATGTTTCTGAAACTGGATTGATTTCTCACACCGCCGGGCACAACGCAGTGTGGCAAGAACGAGCTTCCGGCCGAGCGGGAGGGGTGTGGTAGGAAATCGCGCATATGCCGACCGAGCCGTCTCGTGCCCGCCGCCCGCGCCGTCACTTCTCGATGATTCGCACGTTCGTGCTCGCTGACTTCGTGACGCTGGGCAACGGCTTCGCGGGCGCGGGCGCCATCCTCTCCTCCATGCAGTACCTGGCTTCCGGGGAGGTGGGCTGGCTGTGGGTGGCCTTCGGCCTGATGCCGGTGGCGCTGGTGATGGACGTCATGGATGGGCGCATCGCGCGCTGGCGCTTCAAGAAGTCACCGCTGGGCGCGGACCTGGACTCACTGGCGGACGTCATCTCCTTCGGCATGGCGCCGGCGGCGCTGGCCTTCGCGGTGGGGATGCGCGGCTCGCTGGACGTGGCGGCGCTCCTCTACTTCGTGGCGTGTGGCATCAGCCGGCTGGCGCGCTTCAACGTCACGTCGGCGGACCTGTCGGACGACACGGGGAAGGTGAAGTACTTCGAGGGCACCCCCATTCCCACCAGCCTGGCGCTGGTGATGGTGATGGCCGCGGCGCTGTGGGCGGGGCGCATCGGTCCGGACCTGTGGGGCGGTGTGTGGCGCCTGGGGCCGTTGGTGCTGCACCCGTTGGCGCTGATGTTCGTGGCCAGCGGAAGCGCGATGATCAGCAAGACATTGCGCATTCCGAAGATTTGATACCGGACACCCACCCACCCCTGGGCGCGGGGTTCCCCATGTGTGGCTGGTTGCCCACCCTGAAGTGGGTGCCTAGCTTCGCCACCGTTCCTTCCGCCGTCCTCCATGTGGGGCGCGCGGCGGCCAGGGTTGACGGTAGTGGGGAAGGGGTGGGCCATGACAGGGCGCTTGGGCTGGGTCGCCCTCGCGGTGGTGGGGTTGCTGGTCGGTTGCGCGGATCGCGAGCGCTCGGCGCTGGCGGACGGGCGGCTGACGGCGACGCCGGGTGGCGTCGACTTCGAGCGGGTGGCCATCTTCGATGCGCGCGAAGCGGAGATTTCGCTGCGCAACGTGGGCCGCGCACCCGTTGACGTGAACGAGGTCTGGGTGGAGGGCCCGGAGGGGGCCTACCGCGCCGAGTTCACCCATGAGGGGCCGCACAGCTTGCAGCCCGGGAGCGCGTGCTCGCTGCGCGTGCGGTTCGCGCCGCCCGCCGAGGGTTCTCAGCCGGCGGTGCTGGTGGTGCGCTCGGACACGCGCATCGAACCGCTGCTGCGCATCCCCCTGACGGGGAGCGGCGTGGACGCCTGGGCCCGCGTGTCGCCGCGGCGGCTGGACTTCGGCCGCATCGAAGCGGACGCCACGAAGGTGCTGCCGCTGCGCCTGGAGAACCCCACGGAGCTGCCCGTGGAGGTGACGCCGCGGCTGGTGGGCGCGGACCGCGACGAGTTCAGCGTGGAGCCGGTGACGCTTTCGCCCGGTGAGGGGCGCGAGCTCATGGTGACGTTCCACCCGGTGCGGGTGGGCCGCAAGCAGGTGGCGCTGGCGGTGTCGCCCTGCCGCGGCTGCGCGGACGTGACGGTGCAGGTGGCCGCGGAGGCGCTGGAGCGCGCGGTGGTGGCCGAGCCGGAGGTCCTGGACTTTGGCGCGGTGCCCGTGGACCGGGACGCGGTGCGCGAGTCGAGCATCCGCAACATCAGCACCGAGCCGGTGACGGTGACGCGGCTGACGCTGGAGGGCCGCGACGCGTCCTTCACCCACAACAGCGCCGGCTTCCCCCTGGTGCTCCAGCCGGGCGAGGTGCGGTCCTTCACGTTCCGCTACACCCCGGACCACCAGGGCGCGGCGCAGGACACCGCGCTGTACCACGTGGAGAGCCGCCGCCATCCGACGACGCCCGTGCAGTTGCGCGGCTACGGCGGCGCGCCGGAGCTGTGTGTGTCCCCGTCGTTCCACGACTTCGGCACGCAGCCGCTCGGCGCGAAGGTGCGCGTCATCGTCAACGTGAAGAACTGCGGCGCGTCCAACGAGGGCGGGCTCACCATCAACACGCTGGGCTGGCTGCCTCAGCAGGGTGGGGCGCCCCAGTTCAACCACACGCCGCTGGCGCTGCCGGTGACGCTGCCGCCCGGCGGCGAGGTGAACCTGGAGGTCTTCTACGAGCCCACCGAGCTGCGCGCGGCGGAGGGCTCGCTGGTGATGACGACCAACGCCTTCTCCGCGGCCACGGTGCAGATGGACTTCCGCGGCAACCCGGAGGCGCACGCGCCCTGTGAGCTCGCGCTCACGCCGCAGGCCCTGGACTTCGGCACCATTCCGCCCACGCAGGGCGCGGTGCTGGGGCTCAAGCTGGAGAACCGCGGCACCGACTTGTGCCCGGTGAAGAACATCCGCCTGCGGGACGACGGCGGCGGCGTCTTCACGCTGCCGGGCGGGGACCTCTACGGCGGCATCATGTACCCCGGCGACTGGTTCAGCTTCCAGGTGGCCTTCATGGCGCCCGTGGCGGGGGGGCACTTCACCGGCACCGTGCAGATTGAGCAGATGGAGCCGGCCAACCCGGTGATGCTGGTGCCGCTGGTGGCCAACACCCAGGCGGTGTGCCTGGTGGCCTCGCGCCGCTACATGGACTGGGGCGTGGCCCGGCCGGACTGCCCCGCCGAGCCCATGGAGGTGAACTTCCTCAATGCCTGCGCCGCGCCGGTGACGGTGAACGACGTGTGGATCGGGCCGGGCACCACGGATTCGGAGTTCGGGCTGTCGGCGTTGCCAGACCCCATCCCCTTCGTGCTGCCGCCCAACGAGGCCTTCACGGTGGGCGTGGAGTACTTCGGCCTGGTGTCGGGCATGAACCTGTCGCCGCTGTACGTGGGCTCCAGTGACTTGCCGGCGCCGCTGATGGTTCCGCTGGTGGGCGAGTCGTCGATGCGGGTGGAGAAGACGGACAACTTCGTCCAGCAGGACGTCAGCAAGGTGGACGTGCTGCTGGTGGTGGACAACACCGCCTCCATGGCGGTGGAGCACCCGCGGCTGGTGGAGGCCATTCCGACCTTCGTGCAGACGGCGTTGGACCGGGGGGTGAGTCTCAACGTGGCGGTGACGACGACGGGCATCCACCCGGTGACGCCGTCGGACCCGGCCAACGCGTGCCCGGGCGGCGCGGAGGGCGGCGAGGCGGGCCGCTTCTTCCCGGTGGACCAGTCGCTGCCGCGCATCCTCACGAACGCGACGCCGAACCTGGCCCAGCAGCTCCAGCAGAACGTGCAGGTGGGCCGGTGCGCGGAGGTGGAGCAGGGCTTCGAGGCGATGCGCCGCGCGCTGTCCCGGCCGCTGGTGAACGGCGCGAATGACCCGCGCACGCCGCTGCCCAACGACGGCAACGCGGGCTTCCTGCGCGAGGAGGCCGCGCTGGTGGTGCTGTTCGTCAGCGACGAGGACGACCACTCGCCCGACGCGGTGGACACCTACGTGGACTGGGCCCAGCAGCTCAAGGGACAGAACCAGCCGCAGCGCGCGACCTTCTACGCCATCGCTCCGCCGGCCGAGGGCTGCGCGACGGCGGGCGGCGCCGGTACCCGCTACTCGCAGGCCACCTCACGCACGGGAGGCGAGGTGGTGAGCGTCTGCGCGGAAGACTACCGGCCGCTGCTGCAGGCGGTGGGTGACAAGGCCTTCTCCGCGCAGGAGCGCTTCCCGCTGAGCGACCTGCCGGAGCCCGGCAGCGTGACGGTGATGGTGAATGGCACGCCGTCCACGACCGGCTGGACCTACGACGCGGCCACCAACAGCGTGGTGTTCAACATCGTGCCGCCAGCGGGCACCCGCATCGCCATCAACTACCGCCGTTCGTGCGACGCGATGTAACGCACCCGGAGGGCCGGATATCCGGCCCTCCACGGTGGTGTCAGTCCCCGGTGCTACAGGTCTGCTTCCGCCTGTGCGGATGACCAGAAAATTGGAGGTCACCTCGCGGTGTGTACCCTGAGGTCGTACCTGCAGCTGCCGAGGAGGCACCCGGTGAACTCCCAGGACTTTGAAGGAACGATGACGAGCGCGGCCCGCCCCTCTGGAAGGGCCCCTGGGCTGCGCGTCATCAAGGGAGAGGGGCAGCGGAGGGAGGAGCCGCTCGCTTCCCGGGACGCCGTGGCCCGGGTGCTGATGGAGGCCGGGGCGGACCTGCTGCTGCGGCGAATCAGCCCGGCGCGGGCGGGGGAGATTGAGCGGAAGGTGGACCGGGTCCTGGACCTGTTCGACCGGGTGGACGCGGCGCCGGTGCTGATGCCAGTGCTGAAGCGGCACCTGGACGAGCTGGAGACCCTGATGCGGGAGACCCGCGAGGTGCGGGCCGCTCGGAGATAGCGACAAAGGCCGTTTCCGGAGCAGTTGGGGGTTTGACCCTCCTTCCCGGTGCGCTTACGCTCGGGGCCATTCCGCGCCCGGAACTCGGGGCCACTCCAAGGGTGGTTGTTTAGGGGCCGGTCAGGTCGCCGTGTCCATCGAAACCTATGGCAGGTATCAGCTCCTGAAGCGTCTCGCCACGGGCGGGATGGCGCAGATCTATCTTGCGCGGCCTCAGGGGGCGGAGCCTGACAAGCGGGTGGTGGTCAAGCGGATCCTCCCGCACCTCGCGGAGAACGACGACTTCGTCAAGATGTTCCTGGACGAGGCGCGCATCGCCGCCCGGCTGAACCACCCCAACGTGGTGCAGATTTTCGACCTGGGCGCCCAGGACGACTCCTTCTTCATCGCCATGGAGTACATCCACGGCGACGACCTGCGCCGGCTGTGGAAGCAGTCGGAGCTGATGGGCCAGCCGCTGCCGGTGCCGCTGGTGTGCCGCATCCTCATCGAGGCCTGCGCCGGCCTGGACTACGCGCACAAGCGCACGGACCCGACGACGGGCCGGCCGCTGGGCATCGTCCACCGCGACGTGTCCCCCCAGAACATCCTGGTGACGTTCGAGGGTGGGGTGAAGGTGGTGGACTTCGGTATCGCCAAGGCGGCGGACCAGGCCACGGTGACCCGCTCTGGCGTGCTGAAGGGGAAGTATTCGTACATGTCCCCGGAGCAGGCGGCGGGCATGCGGGTGGACTGCCGCGCGGACATCTTCGCGCTGGGCATCGTCCTGTACGAGCTGCTCACCGGCACGCGCCTGTTCAAGCGCCCCAACGACATCCAGACGCTGACGGCGGTGTCGGAGTGCCGGGTGGTGCCGCCCTCGCGCGTGACGGCGCATGTGCCGGCGGACCTGGACGCCATCGTCCTCAAGGCGCTCGCGAAGGAGCTGCCGGACCGGTACCAGGAAGCGGCGCACCTTCAGCACGCGCTGGAGGAGTGGCTGCGCGCGCACCAGGCGCCCGCATCGTCCGCGCACCTGTCCGCCTTCATGAAGGAGGTCTTCGCGGAGCGGCTGGCCGAGGAGGCCCGGGCGGGCGATGTGCTGGGCGAGGACTCGGATTCGGGCGCGTCGAGGCAGGAGGCTCCGCCGCGCCGCACCGGCCTGCGGCCCGCGCTGCCGCCCCGTCCACCGCCGATGTCGCCGGAGGATGACGCGACGGCGGCGCTGCGCCCGCGACCGGCGTCCCGGACGGGCCGCTTCGAACTGGAGCCGGACAAGCCCGCGCCGCGGCAGACGGGACAGCGCCGGGCGGTGGAGCCCGAGCGGCCCTCGCGCTCCGGCATGAACGTGGCGCCTCCGCCGCCTCCTCCGCCCGTGGAGGAGGACGCGCCCACGGTGGATGCGCGCGCGCCCGCGTCGGTGACCCGGACGGACGTGAAGCTGGGCGGGGCCGCCGCCGCGCCGACGGACCCTCGAGGCGCTCCGCGGCCATTCGGCAACACGGGGCGCTTCGATGTGGGCGCGCCGGCCCTCCCCGTGGATGACGAGGATGCCCCCACGGTGGATGCCCGCGCCGGCGCGCGCTCGCAGGCACGAGGGGGGTTCGTCGTGGAGGAGGACGCGCCCACCATCGCCATGGTGGACACGGGCCGGCCCGCGCGAGTGGTGATTCCGCTGCGGGACGGGGAGCAGCTCGAGGAGGACGCCCCCACGCTGTCGCTGGGCATGGCGCGCGCGGCGAAGCGCCCCGTGGCCCGCGCGGCGGCGACGGGCGGCAAGACGTGGCTGTACGTGGTGGGGCTGGGGTTGCTGGTCGTCCTGGCGGTGGGCGTGGTGTTCTGGTCGATGCGCTCGACGGAGCCAACCCCGGTGTCCTTGGACCCGGAGGCCGCGGTGCCCGCGCGCGTGCCCATGCAGGCCGAGGCGCCGACAGAGCTGCGGCCCCCGCCCGTGGTGCACCATCCTCCCATGGAGGCCGCGCCCGCGCCGGTGCGGCTGCACATCGAGACGCAGCCCGCGGACGCGGTGGTGCTGGTGGATGGCCAGCGCCACGGCGAGCGGCCGGTCGTGCTCGAAACGGCGGTGGGCCAGCAGGTCGCCGTGCGAGTGGAGGCCGACCGGCACCAGGCGCAGACGCGCACGGTGACGGTGGGTGAGGAAGCGGAGCAGGTGGCGCGCTTCACGCTGGAGCCCGAGCCCGGTGCGGTGACCGCCGCGCCCGTGGCGGCGGTGGTTCGCGAGCGGCCGGCCCGGCCGGAGCCCCGGCAGGAGGGGCGACTGGCCCGGGTGCGCTTCGTCGTGCATCCATGGGCGGAGGTGACGTGCGGTGGCAAGCGGATGGGCGAAACGCCCTTCGAGGCCGTGGAGCTGCGCGTGGGCAGCTATGACTGCCGCTTCGTCAACCCCGACCTCAAGAAGACGCTCAGTCGACGTATCGAGGTGAAGCCCATCGACCTCAACGTCGTGAGCGTGAAGTTCGAATAGCACATGCCTTGGATGCTCCCGTGACGCTCGAAGCCGGCACTCACATCGGCAAGTACGTCGTCCGCCGCAAGCTCGCCGAGGGCGGCATGGCGGAAATCTACTTGTGCACGGCGCGCGGCGCGGAGGGCTTCGAGAAGGAAGTCGTCATCAAGCGGGTGCGCGCCTTCCTCGCCAGCGACCCGGAGTTCGTGGGGATGTTCATCGCCGAGGCCCGGCTGGCCTCGCGGCTGAACCACGCGAACGTGGTGCAGATTTTCGACTTCGACAAGCACGAGGACACGTACTACCTGGCCATGGAGTATGTGCGCGGCTGCTCGTTGTGGGAGCTGCGCAAGCGCGGCAAGGAGCTGATGGAGCCGGTGCCGCCCATGCTGGTGGCGCACATCGGCGCCGAGGTCGCCCGGGGGCTGCACTACGCGCACCGCGTCCGCGTCAATGGCCAGCCGCTGGACCTGGTGCACCGGGACGTCACGCCGCACAACGTGCTGCTGTCCTTCGACGGCGCGGTGAAGCTGACGGACTTCGGCATCGCCAAGGCGGGCAACAAGCTGACGCAGCCGGGCGTGCTGAAGGGCAAGTTCGCGTACATGTCGCCCGAGCAGGCCCGGGGCGAGGCCGTGGATGCGCGCACGGACATCTTCGCGCTGGGCGTGGTGCTGTGGGAGATGCTCACCGGCGGTCGCCTGTTCGACGGGGACTCCGAGGTGGCGGTGCTGCGCGCGGTGCAGCTGAGCACCATCCCGCCTCCGGCCCGGCTGAATCCGGACGTGCCGGCGGACCTGGATGCCGCCGTGGTGCGCGCGCTGGACAGAGACCCCGCGCTGCGCTTCCAGACGGCCGCCGAGTTCGAGCGCGCCCTGGCCCAGTGCGTGCTGACGCATGCGAGGTCCGTGGATGACACGGACCTGAGCGCCTTCATGCGCCGCTTGTTCCCCACCAGCCTCACCCAGGCGATTCCCACCGTGCAGGAGCGCACGCACGTCGTCGTGGAAGGGGAGCCGGCACCTGGGGCAGGGGTGGGGGCCGTGCCGCGCGAGCCCACCGCGGTGCTGGCGCCTCCTGGCCGCAGCGGCCTGGCGTTGCCGACATCTCCGGACGAGGACGTCAACGCGCCGACCTTCGTGTTGCCTCGCAGGGGCGAGGAGGCCGCGCTGGACGCGGCGCCGCTGCCGCCCATGGCCACGCCGATGATGCCGCTGCCCGCGGTGGCGTCGTCGCCGGTGCCTCGCGGTGCCGCCTCCAGCGAGGATTCACGGGCCGAGCAGACGCCGAGCAGGAGCTCGGGTGTCCCGGCGGTGTCTGGGAGCGCGCGAACCCCGAGTCGTCCGGACGGGAGCGCCGCCGTCGCGTCACCGTCAGGGCCCTCCGGGAGCCTGAGGCTGGCCAGCGCCTGGGACGATGAGGACGACGACGAGGAAGGGACCCCGTCGAATACAGAGCCAGAGTCGCGTCCCGGGATGTGGGCAGCCGCGCCTGAGGCTTCCGAGGTGCCCGCGGCGGGGGTCCATGCGTCCGGCCCCGAGGCTCGCGCGGCGAGTGCTCGTGCGCCCGGCCCCGACGCGCTCGCAGCGAGTGACCGTGGCTCCGGGGCCGAGGTGTCCGCGACGGGGGCCCGTTCGTCCGGTCCCGAGGCGCTCGCAGCGAGTGCTCATGGCTCCGGGGCCGAGGTGTCCGCGGCGGGGGCCCGTTCGCCCGGCCCCGTGGCCCCAGGGGCCGTGCCGACGGCGCGCCGTCCGTGGGCGCTGGGGCTGTCCGTGGCGTTGGGGCTCGCTGTCGTCGGGAGCGGCCTCGCTGTGATGCGGGGGCCCGGTGCAGCTCCTCCGGTGACGCCGACGGAGCCCGTGGTGGCCGCACCCGTTGTGGATGAGGCCGTGCCGGATGACCAGCCCGCGCCGTCAGCGGCGCCTGGGAGCGCCGGGAGCGGGGAGCAGGCGCCCGCCGTAGCCGCCGACGACGCCGCCGACGCCGACGCCGAGGTGGACGGGCTGATGCGCGAGGAAGTGCTCGTCGCCGCCACCAACCCGCCTGCCGCCCCCACGCCGGGTCCTGCTGAGCCCCAGGAGACGAAGCGCGTGCGCGCGGCGCCGGCCAGCGGAACGCTCCAGGTCCAGGCCGCGCCCTACGCCACCGTGTTCATCAACGGCAAGCGCATGGGCGAGGTGACGGGACGGGCGTCGTACCGGTTGCCCGCCGGCAACCACAAGCTCGTCTTCCAGCACCCGTCCGGCGAGCGCCGCTACGACGTCGCCGTCACCGCGGGAGGCACCGTCAGCCGCGAGTTCCGCGCCCCCAGGGGCCGCTGAACCAGGCCGGCTCCCGGCGCGGCGGCCTCACCGGCGGCCGCGCCAGAACCTGACCGCAGGTCCGAAGTCACCCGCCCGTGCTCGCTTCGGCTTGAGCGCCGTCGAAGTCCAGTGCTGAACGCTGCCGCCGCGCACCAGGCGAGCTGCCTTCGGCCTGTCACGCCTACCTCGCCCCACCTGCCGTCCCGCCTGTTCAAAGGCGCGCGATTCGTCCGTCGCCGCCTGCCTGCCTGGTGGTCTGCCTTGACACCCAACCGTCCGTTCTGGCACTCAGTGGCCTCCACTCAGTGGATTATATTCAATGGAATCCATGGACCTGCTGGCTCCTGAGGAGATTGCTCGGATCGAGCGCGAGAACGCGAGCGGTCTGCCCGCGAGCGCCATCCTGGAAATCTTCCGGCCACGGGGCGTGCGCCTCTCGGAGGCGACGTTCCGGAAGTACGTGCAGGCGGGCTTGCTACCCAGGAGCCGCCGGGTGGGCCGGAAGGGGAAGCACCAGGGGAGTGTCGGGCTCTACCCGGTGGAGGCGGTGCGCCGCATCAATGTCATCAAGAAGATGATGGCGGAGGGGCACACCCTGGAGGACATCAAGCGGTCCTATGTCTTCCACGGCAACTACATCGACCAGTTGGAGCGGGACCTGGCGGGCCTCCTGAATGGGTTCCAGGAGGAGCTGGGGGACCGTGCCTTTGGGGGGGAGCATCGGCGTACGCTTGAGGCGCAGCTAGCAACCTTGCGGCAAAGAGCGCAGGATCTGGTCCGGGATGTCGCCCGGCTGGGTAGTGCCGTGACCGCACGCGCAGACGAAACCATCCGTTCGCAATAGAATACCCGGGAACCGGGTAGACTGGCCTCACGTGGAGGGGACATGTCGGAAGTGAAGCAGCTACAGGAGGAGGGGGGGGACCAGGAATCGGACCAGGCGCAGGAGCGCCGCCGTTCCAAGACCATGTCGCGCAAGGAGATGGCGCGCGACCTGCGGAGGCGGCGCCTCACGGGGCAGGTTGATCCCGAAGAGGCCGACCTGCTGAAGCAGATGGACGACACGCGGCCCCGCACGCGCGCGGACTGCATCAACGGTCCCCGGCCGTGCAACTTCGTCTCCTGCAAGCACAACCTCTACCTGGACGTGAATCCGGAGACGGGGTCCATCAAGCTCAACTTCCCGGACAAGGAGATCTGGGAGCTGGAGCACACCTGCGCCCTGGACGTGGCGGAGAAGGGCGGCATCACGCTCGAGGAGGTGGGGGAGATCATGAACCTCACCCGTGAGCGCATCCGCCAGGTGGAGACGCGCGGGCTGATGAAGCTGCGCGAAGCCACCGAAGCCGAGCCGCCGGTTTCGGCTCGCAAGCCCTGATGTCCGCGGGTGGTTTCCACCCGCAAATGTAGGGCCGACGTGTTGCGTTGACACCCCAGGGGGTGGTTGCTACTACCGCCGCTTCCCGCACACCGAGGCCCACACGTGCTGGCTCTCCTGAGCGTTTCCGACAAGCGAGGTCTGGTTTCCTTCGCCCAGGGGCTCGTCCGCCTGGGCTTCCGGTTGTTGTCCACCGGGGGCACGCTGGAGGCGCTCAAGGGCGCGGGGGTGCCCGTCACCAAGGTGTCCGAGCACACGCAGAGCCCCGAGATTCTGGGTGGCCGCGTGAAGACGCTCCACCCCCGCATCCACGGCGGCATCCTGGGACGGCTGGAGCTGGAGGCCGACCGGGAGGAGATGAGGGCGCACGGCATCGAGCCCATCTCCCTGGTCGCGGTGAACCTGTATCCGTTCCGGCAGACGGTGGCCTCGGGCGCCGCGGAGCCGGAGGTCATCGAGCAGATTGATATCGGCGGGCCCGCGATGGTGCGCGCCTCCGCGAAGAACTTCCGGCACGTCTCGGTGGTGGTGGACCCGGACGACTATCCGGCGGTGCTGGCGGAACTGGAGCAGCGGCAGGCGGTGAGCGAGGACACGCGGCGCCGGCTGATGCGCAAGGCCTTCGCGCATACGGCGGCCTACGACGCCTCCATCTCCGCGTGGCTGTCCGCGCAGGCGGGCGAGCCGTTCCCGGGGGAGCTGTCGCTGGCGTTCCAGAAGTCGCGGGACCTGCGCTACGGGGAGAACCCGCACCAGCGTGGCGCCTTCTACCGCGAGCACGCCACGCCCCAGGAGCCGACGGTCGCCTTCGCCACGGTGCTGCAGGGCAAGGAGCTCTCGTACAACAACATCCTGGACCTGGACGCGGCGCTGGGCCTGCTGCTGGAGTTCCCGGAGGCCCCCGCGGCCGTCATCATCAAGCACAACACGCCGTGCGGGGTGGCGGTGGACGGCGCCCTGGTGAAGGCCTACCGCACCGCCCGCGCGGTGGACGAGGTCTCCGCCTTCGGTGGCATCGTCGCGCTCAACCGCGAGGTGGACGCGGACACGGCCCAGGCCATGGCGGAGACGTTCCTGGAGGCGGTCATCGCGCCGTCCTACTCGCCGGAGGCGCTGCGGGTGCTGGCGGCGAAGAAGAACCTGCGGCTCCTGGAGGCGGGCCCCGCGCTCGCCAGTCCCCAGGCCCGGCCGCGTGCCCAGCTGGACGCTCGCAGCGTGTCCGGCGGCATGCTGCTGATGGACCGGGACGCGGTGGAGCCGCCGCTGTCGTGGAAGGTGGTCTCCAAGCGGGCCCCCACGCCGGAGGAGGAGCGGGCCATGCGCTTCGCCTGGAAGGTGTGCAAACACGTCAAGAGCAACGCCATCGTCTTCGCCTCGGGTGACCAGCTGCTGGCGCAGGGCGGGGGACAGACGAACCGGGTGGACTCGGTCCGCATCGCGATGCACCGCGGCGGAGCGGCCCTGCAGGGGAGCGCGGTGGCCTCGGACGCCTTCTTCCCGTTCCGGGACGGCCTGGACGAGGCCGCCCGGGCGGGGGCCACCTGTGTCGTACAACCCGGCGGTTCGGTCCGTGACGCGGAGTTGATTGCCGCGGCGGATGAACATGGGATGGCCATGGTGCTGACGGGAGTGCGACACTTCCGGCACTGAGCCATGCGCATCGTCTGTCAGAAATGCGCGGCCGCCTACGCGATTGATGACAAGCTCATCACCGCCAAGGGCGTTCGCGCGCAGTGTCCTCGCTGCCGGAACCTTCAGTTGGTCCGGCGCGATCCCTCGGCTGTGCCCGCTGCTGGCGCGCCGGCTCCGGCGTCGCAGCCCGCGGCGCCCGTCACGCTGACGCCTGTCTCCGGCGCCGCGCCCGCGTCGAATCCCGCGGACGACCTCTTCGGCGACTTCGGTGCGCCGCCGCCCGCCGCGCCGACACCTGGCGCGGCTCCGGCGCCCAAGCCGGTCCAGGGCGAGCGCGCGTCCGGCTCGGACCTGTTCGGCGACTTCGGGGCGATGCCGTCGCCGGCTCCCGCGTCCGCGCCGCCCGTGGACCCCTTCGCGGACCTGGGGACGCCGGCGTCGGGAGGCGGTGGGGCGGGTGCGGAGGACCCGCTGCTCGACTTCCTGGGACCGGCGCCCGTCGCGCCGCAGGGCCTGGAGTCCCAGCCTTCGCGTCCGGCGAAGCCCGCCGCCGCGCCGGCCGCGACGTCCGGTTGCCGCGTCTGCCAGAGGCCGCTGACGGACTCCTTCGACCAGGCGCTCGGCATCTGTGACGACTGCCGCCAGCCTGGTTCCGCGCAGGTGCCGCCCGCCGCCGCGAGCCGTCCGGCCGCTCCGGCCGGGAGCTCTGACTTCCTGCCGCCCATGGCGGACCTGGGTGGGGGCTCCGCGTCGGGGGTGGAGGCGCAGGGCTCCGCGCCAGCGCCGGGGACCGAGTCCCGCGGTGGCGCGCGTGTGCCCATCAGCACCGACATCATTCCGGACATGGGGCCGGAGCCTCGCAGTGGCCTCCGCGCCTCCTCGCCGCAGCTGGGCGCGGAGCCTCGCAGTGGTTCGCGCTCCGCGCCGGTGCGCATCAGCGACGGGCGCTCCCGTGGAGGCAAGGGCGGGCTGGTGGCGGGCCTCGTGGGGCTCGTCGTCGTGGGCGGAGGCGTGGGCGGTTACTTCCTGTACCAGCAGCAGCAGGAGGCGTCGCGCCGCCAGGCGGGCCCTCCGCCCGCGGCCCCCATCCCGGAGGCGGTGCAGGCGGTGCTGCCTCGCTGGAAGCTGAAGTACCTGGAGATTCAGGGCACCAGCGCGGAGCGGTTCGCGTACGGGCAGCAGCAGCTCGCCCGTGACGAGCGCTTCGCGTACGCCGAGGCGGAGGAGTCCTTCCAGCAGGCGCTGGTGCTGGACCCGGCCAACGACGCCGCCATCGCGGGCTACGTCCAGGCGCTGGCCCTGGGACGCGGCGCGCGCATGGACGACGCGACGTTCCAGGAGGCCCGCGCGCTGCTGTCGGCGGCGGAGTCCCGGTCCGGCCGCACGGCGCCGCTGCTGCTGGCGCACGCGAACCTCCTGCTGGCCCGCTCCGGGCAGCCCGAGCAGGCCCGTCCGCTGGCGGAGGAGCTGCTGGCCCGCGCGGAGCTCCCCGACGCGCAGAAGGCCGAAGCGCACCTGGTGCTGGGCCGCACGTGGCTGTCGTCGTCCCGCGAGCTGGCGCGCAGCCACTTCGACTCCGCGCAGAAGCTGTCGCCGGACATCAAGCGGCTGCACTACTACCGCGCGCTCGCGCATGTGTCGGGCGGTGAGTACTCCGCCGCGCTGGACACCCTGCGCAAGCGGCTGGAGGCGAGCCCGAAGGACTGGGAGAGCCTGGCGCTCACCGCCCGCATCTACCAGGAGGTGGGTGAGCCCGCGGAGGCGCGCAAGCTGTACGAGGCCCGGGTGAAGGCGGAGCCCGGCGAGCTGCGCGCGCTGCTGCCGCTGGCGATGCTGCGCTACCAGGCGGAGGGCAACGCCGCGGGCGCGGTGAGGGACTTGCGCGCGCTGATGAAGAACCGCGCGCGCTACGACGCGCCCGAGGTGGCCGAGGTGCTGGTGCACCTGGCGGCGGCGGAGCGCACCGCGGGCAGTCAGGACGCGGCGGTGAAGTCGGCGGAAGAGGCCCTGCGGCTCGTGAAGGACCTGCCCGAGGCGCAGCTCCAGCTCTTCCTGGTGGCCCTGGGCCGCCGCGACGCGGAGAAGGCGCGAGCCCATCTGCCGGGCTTCCGCGGGCAGTTGGAGGACGGCGCGCTGGAGAAGGTGCTCGAAGGCCGGCTGCTGCTCCTGGAGAAGAAGCCGCTGGAGGCCCTGGAGGCCTTCCAGGAAGCGGTGAAGCTGGACGCGCGGCGGCTGGACGCGCAGCTGCTGGCGGGCGTCGCCGCGGCGAGCGCGAAGCGGCGGGACGATGCCTTCCGCGCGCTGCACCAGGCCTTGCAGTCAGACCCGCTCCGGCTGGAGCCGCGGCCCGCGACGTCCGCCTACTGGCTGCGCCCACGCGAGACGGTGGAGGGCGTGGAGGGGGCCATCCTCGCGCTGTCCGAGGGGCCGGAGGACCCGTCTCCGCTGCTGTACGAGGGCCTGCTGCGCTTCCACCAGCACCAGTTCGACGCGGCCGAGCGCCATCTGCGCAGCGTGTTGGAGGTGGACGCGAACAACGCGGGGGCCCTGGCCTACCGCGCGCTCATCGCGCTGCGGCGAGGTGCGACCGCGGAGGCCCGGCGCCTGGGCGAGCGCTCCGCGGCGGCGGGGCGGCAGCTGCCGGTGTCGCACCTGGCGCGCGGCCTGGCGCTGGCGGAGGCCCGGCAGGTGGAGCCGGCCAAGCGCGCGCTTCGGGACGCGCTGGCCCTGGCGCCCACCCTGCTGTCGGCGCAGGCGCGGCTGGCGCAGCTGGAGTCTGCCCGGGGCAAGGACGCGGCGCGAGACACCCTGGTGAAGGTGGTGGGGTTGGATCCAGCCTACCTCCCCGCGAAGCGGATGCTCTACCTGTTGGAACGGTGAGGTGGATGTGAAGGTCCTGCTGCTCGGTTCCGGTGGCCGTGAGCACGCGCTCGCGTGGAAGCTGTCGCAGAGTCCCTTGTTGACCCAGCTCTGGTGCGCTCCGGGCAACCCGGGCACGGCGAAGCTGGGCACCAACGTGGCCCTGCGCGCGGACGCACCCGCGGAGGTCGCCGCGTTCGCGAAGCGCGAGGCGGTGGACCTGGTGGTGGTGGGCCCGGAAGCGCCGCTGGTCGCGGGCGTCGCGGACGCGCTGGCCGACGCGGGCATCGCCTGCTTCGGGCCCGTGGCGGCGGGCGCGCGCATCGAGGGCTCCAAGGCCTTCGCGAAGGAGATCATGGCCGAGGCCGGCGTGCCCACCGCCGCGTTCCGGACGTTCACCGACGTGGCTGCGGCGGAGGCCTACGCGGTGGCGCAGGGCCGCATCGTCGTCAAGGCGGATGGCCTGGCGGCGGGCAAGGGCGTCATCGTCGCCCACGACGTGGAGGCCGCGCGCGCGGCGGTGCGGGCCGTGGGCGCCATGGGCGTGGCGGGCCAGACGATGGTCCTGGAGGAGCTGCTGGAGGGCGAAGAGGTGTCGGCGATGGCGCTGTGTGATGGCGAGCGCTACGCCATGCTGCCCTTGTCCCAGGACCACAAGCGCGTGGGCGAAGGCGACACGGGGCCCAACACCGGCGGCATGGGCGCGTACAGCCCCGCGCCCTTCCTGTCCGCCGCGCAGCTCGCCGAGGTGGGCGAGCGCGTGGTTGCCCCGACGCTGGCCGTGCTGCGCCGGCGCGGAATTCCCTTCCGGGGCGTGCTGTATGCGGGGCTGATGCTCACGCGCGGCGGCCCGAAGGTGCTGGAGTTCAACGCGCGCTTCGGTGACCCGGAGACGCAGGTGCTGATGATGCAGCTGGGTGAGGACCTGCTGCCGTTGCTGGACGCGTGTGCGCGGGGCGCGCTCACGCCGCGGACGCTGGTGTCCGCGCCCGGTGCCTCGGTGGGCGTGGTGCTGGCGGCGCGGGGCTATCCGGATGCGCCGCAGAAGGGCCAGCGGATTGAGGGGCTGGACGCGGTGCCGCCCGACGCCACGGTGTTCCTGGCGGGCGTGGAGGCGCGTGATGGCGGCGTCGTGACGGCCGGAGGCCGGGTGCTGACGGTGTGCGCGCGGGGCGAGGACCTGGCGCAGGCGCGCGAGCGGGCCTACGCGGCGGCGGCGGCCGTGCGCTTCGAGGGCATGCACTTGCGCCGGGACATCGGCGCGCGAGGGATGAAGGCCGCCCCGTGAACCGCCTTTCGCGCTACCTGCTCCGGGAGCTGTTGGTCCCGCTCGGCGTGTGGGTGGCGTTCATGTTCCTGTTGCTCTTCGTCATGCAGTTCCTGCGGGGCACCGACGTGCTGCTGGGCTCGTCGGTGACGCTGGTGGACCTGGCGCGGCTGCTGGCGTACCTGGCGCCGCACTTCCTGATGATGGCGCTGCCCATCGCCTTCCTGCTGGCCATCCTCCTGGGGCTGGGGCGGCTGGGCGAGGACCGGGAGCTGGTCGCGCTCCAGGCGCTGGGCATCGGGCCGGTGCGCCTGCTGGCCGCGCCGATGGGCATCGCGGTGGCGCTCAGCGTGCTGATGCTGGTCATCACCTCCACGGCGCAGCCCTGGGGCCTTGCGGGCTTGAAGGTGCTGGTGAGCGAGGTCATCCGGAAGAACGCCGTGGGCGACGTGAAGTCCGGCGTCTTCTACGAGGACCTCAGCAACCTGACGCTGTACGCGGAGCAGGTGTCGGCGGACGGGAAGTGGACCCACGTGCTCCTGCATGACGACCGGGAGGCGAACTCGCCGCTGCTGGTGCTGGCGCAGCGGGGGCAGGTGGGCACGTCCACCGGCGGGGAGGTGCTGCGCTTCGCGCTGGAGGAGGGGGAGGTGCACCGCTCCGCGGGCCGCGAGACGGAGGAGTACAGCATCATCCGGTTCGACCAGGCCGAAATCAGCGTGGGCATGGGCGCCTCCATGGGCAAGCGCAGCCGCTTCTCGTTCTCCCGTGAGGAGCTGACGCCCGGCGAGCTGATGGAGGCGGCGCGCGAGGCGGAAGCGCGGGGCGAGGATGCGCGCGTGTTCCGGATGGCGCTGCACAGCCGGTTGGGGAACGCGCTGGCGCCCATCGCCTTCGCGCTGCTGGGCACGCCGCTGGCCATGGGCCGGCGCCAGTCGGGCCGGGCGTGGGGCTACCTGCTGACGCTGGGCGGCTACGTCCTCTACTACCTGCTGAGCCGCGTCTTCGAGCAGATGGGGCAGAAGGGCCAGTTGCCCGTGGGCCTGGCGGGGCAGATGGCCAACCTGGTGTTCATCGCGGTGGGGCTTTGGGCCCTGTTCCGGGTGAGCCGCTCGGGGACGGTCAAGTGAGGGGAACGCTCTTCCTCTACGTGCTGCGCACGTACCTGCGCTTCGTCCTGGGCATCCTCGGGGGGCTGGTGCTGGTGTTCGTGGTGGTGGACTTCGTGGACCGCGCGAAGCTCTACACGGGGCCGGGCTGGGTGCGGGACGCGGCGGAGCTCTACTTCTACAAGGCGATGATGTCGGTGCAGCAGCTGGGGCCGGCGGCGCTGCTGCTGGCGGCGGGCACCACGGTGTCCGCGCTGCGCAAGCAGGGCGAAGTCACCGCCATCCGGGCGCTGACCTTCGGCCCGTCCGCGCTGTACCTGCCCATCCTCGTGGCGTCGTTCGTGGCCTGCGTGGGGCTGGTGGCCTTCGACGAGCGGGTGGCGACGTACTCCGGCCGGCGCGTGGACGAAATCTCCACCCAGCGCTTCAACAAGTGGGGCGACTGGCGCTTCTACTACACGCCGAAGCAGTGGTTCCGGCGCGGAGACAACATCTTCTTCCTCCGGGGCGGCAGCGCGCAGGAGGGGTTCCAGGACGTGTCCGTCTTCACGGTGACGGAGTCCTTCAACCTTCAGCGGCGCCTGGACGCCTCCGGCATGTTCCCGGTGGAGGGCATGCGCTGGCGCCTGACGGACGTGGTGGAGCGCACCTTCGACGGCGAGGGGAAGACGTCCGTGCGGCAGCTCCCGGAGGCGGAGTACGCGCTGGGCGTGGCCGTCACCGCGTTCCGCATCCGGCCAGGGCGTCCGGAGCAGATGCGGGCGTCCGAGCTGCGCGAGCAGATTGTCGCGCGCCGCGACGTGGGGCTGGCGACGAAGCAGTTCGAGCTGGCCCTGCACAACCGCTTCGCCTACCCGATGGCGGCCTTCCCCGCCGCGCTGCTGGGGGTGGGGCTGGCCCTGCGCGCCAACCGGCGGGGGCACCTCACGGCCGCCATCATCGAGGGCCTGCTGACGGCGGTGGCGATGTGGGGCTTGATGATGGTGTGCCGGACGCTGGTGCTCACGGAGCGGCTGTCTCCTGGCGTCGCCGCGTGGGCGCCCACCGTGCTGCTGGGCCTCATCGCGGGGGCGGTGTGGTTGCGGCGCGAGGGCCGGCTGTCCCTGCCGCGGCGCTGGCTGCCGGTGAGGTAGCGTGTCCGCGCTCATGGGAACCGCGTCCGAGCTTCCGCTGGACCTGCGCTGGCGCCGCGCCATCAACGCCGTGCTGGTGACGTGGACCGTGGGCCTGGTGCTGGCGGAGGTCGTCCTCCAGGTGGCGACGGGGGCGGCGGTGCTGCTGGCGGCGATTCTGCTGGTGCGGGGGCGGCTCCGCCTGGCGCCGGACGTGCGCGCCTATGCCGGGGCCAGCGGGGTGCTGTGCCTGTGGCAGGCGGTGTCTCCCGCGGTGGCGCTGCTGACGGGCGCGGCGGAGGCGTGGCCGCGCGGCTCGCGGTACGGGCAGGTGCTGGACTCGGTGGCGGGCGCCGCGGCCGCGTGCATTGGCGCCGTGGGCGTGCCGTGGCTGCTGCTGGCGGGCGTCCTGGCGGGAGGGTGGCTGTTGGCCGCGCTGCTGGGGGTGTTCCAGAACCGGGTGCGCTGGTCCATGGAGCTGCCCGCCTTCCTCAAGCTGAACCTGGGGCGGCTGCACGAGAACTTCGGCACGGAGGAGTCTCCGCGCTACGCGGCGGGTGGCTTCTTCTCCCACCGGCTTCGCTTCGCGCATGGCGCCATCGCGGCGCTCGGGCCCGCGCTGTCGGTGCTGGGCAGCGCGGACCAGGCGCGGCGGCGCATCCTGGCGGGCGCGGTGGTGATGGGGATGCTCATCTCCATCTACAACGCCTTCGCGCGAGCGGCGCTGGGCGCGGCGCTGCTCGTCAGCGTGGTGGCGCTGCTGCTGCTGGTCCAGGGGTCCGCGCGGAAGCTGGGGCTGGCGCTCATGTTCGCGCTGGTGGCCGTCGTCTCCATGAGCCCGGCCTGGCGCACGCGCCTGGAGAAGGCGCTGGGCAACATCTACGGCGGCGAGCGGGAGCACGCCATGGTCGTGGGCTGGAGCCTGGTGCGCGAATACCCGCTGACGGGCGTGGGCTTCGGCAACCACAAGCCGGCGGCCCTGGCCACGCAAGACGAGACGGGCATCACGGACTTGCTGGCCACCGATTCGCACAACCTGTGGCTGACGGTGTGGGCGGAGACGGGCCTGGTGGGGCTGTTGCTGATGCTGGCGATGCACGGCTTCCTGGGGCGCGCGCTCATCCGGCGCTACCGCGAGGGCTCGCTCGCGGCCACGGGCGCGCTGCTGTCCTGGGTGGGCTTCCACATCCTCGCGCTGGTGCACTACCTCCCGTTCCACTCCAGCGTGTACCTGTCCTTCTCGCTCGTCTGGGGCCTGGGGTTGTGCGAGGGCAGTGAGCGCCTGCGCGGCCGGGAGGCCCGTCAGGGCCGCTTGCCGCTGGAAGGCGCGCCCACGCCCTATCGGCCAGGCGTCCCGCGCGAGCCTCCGGGCGCGGGGGTCTCCAGCACGCGGCGGTAGACGGCCAGGGTGCGCCGGGCACAGTCGTCCCAGGTGAAGCGCGCCACGCGCTCCCGGCCCAGCTCCACCAGCTCCCGGCGCAGCGCGTCGTCGCGGAGCACGCGCAGCGTCGCTTCACGCCATGCCGCCGCGTCGTCCGGGGGGAGTCTCAGCGCCGCGTTGCCCACGACCTCGGGCAGGGCGGTCGCGTCCGCCGCCAGCACCGGACAGCCCGCGCCCATGGCCTCCAGGGCCGGCAGCCCGAAGCCTTCGTAGCGTGAGGGCAGCAGCAGCGCCGACGCCGCGCCGTAGAACAGCGGCATCTGGTCCTCGGGCAGCTCCTCCAGGTCGAGCACGTTCTCATGAAGCCCCAGCTCGTGCGCCACCGCGCCCTTGCCCGCCAGCAGCACCACGGGCACCGGCAGCTCCCCAGCGAAGTCCCTCAGCAGCGCCAGGTTCTTGAAGCGCTTGGCGTTGCCCACCGCCGCCACGTAGCGCGCTGGCAGCGCGTACCGTTCGCGGAACGCGGCGGCCTCGGCCTGGGTCGGCGGCTGGAAGCGGGCGTCCACTCCGTTGTGAATCACCTGGAGGCGGTAGGGCGACAGCTTGAGGTGCTTCGCGAGCTCGTCGCGTGAGAACCCGGACACCGTCACCAGCGCGGTGGCCCGCTTCGCGCGAGGTCCCACGACGACGCGGTAGTAGAGGGACTGGGCCGGCGAGTACTGGTCCGCCAGCGCCAGGTGGTTGGCGTCGTGGAGCGTGGCCACCAGCCGCCCGTTCCAGAAGAGGGGCAGCGAGAAGGACGTGGCGTGGAACGCGGCTGGCGCCAGCCTCACCAGGTCCGCCGCGAGCGCCGGCTGCTCAATGGGCGAAAGAAACCCGGCCAGCGCGCGGTGAAGCGGCATGCGTGGCGTCAGCTCACCCAGGTCGGGAGCGAGCCCTTCGGGGGGCACCAACGCGGAGAAGCGCAGGTCGGGCGCGAGCGCGGGCATCCGCCGCGCCAGCTCCAGGGCGTAGCGGGCAATCCCATGCAGCCGGCCACGCACCATGCGCAGGTCGAGGAGGACGTGAGCCACGGCCTCCGCGTATCACACGCGCGGCCTCCATGGGGGCGGGCGGGCA